>VFGQ01000027.1 GCA_009391605.1 SAR202 cluster bacterium | reverse complement strand
TCAGGTCTATTTCACTCCCCTCCCGGGGTTCTTTTCACCTTTCCCTCACGGTACTAGTTCACTATCGGTGTCCAAAAGTATTTAGCCTTGGAGGATGGTCCCCCCAGATTCAGGCAGGATTTCACGTGTCCCGCTCTACTCAACAATCTACTAATAGAATAAAAACTTTCGCTTACAAGACTATCACTTTCTATGGTTGTTCTTTCCAGATTCATTCAGCTAGCTTTTATTTTTGTAACTATTTTTCTCACTTTGGAGATGAGATAAGTAGATGTTACAACACCTTTATGACATAGGACTCCAATCCACTAAGTCAAAAAGGTTTGGGCTATTCTCATTTCGCTCGCCGCTACTCAGAGAATCTCATTTGATTTCTTTTCCTGGAGTTACTTAGATGTTTCAGTTCACTCCGTTCCCATTTTAAATAAATTTAAAATAGCTTTAGTAAAAGCTTGGTTTTCCTATTCGGGAATCCACGGCTAAGTTTGCTAGACAACTAACCGAGGCATATCGCAGTCTTGCCACGCCCTTCTTCGGCTTTTGGACCCAAGGCATTCACCTTATACCCTTAATAACTTGACCTTACATTAAAAAACTTGTTTTCTCAATTTAAGACTCAAAAAATATTCAATTATTAAAGAACAATACTCCAAATCCAAAATTTGAGACACGCGCAATCGCACGTAAACAAGGAAATTGGAGCTCCAAGAAGAGTAGTATATGTAATCTCACATAAAGGGTCAATGCTTTTTTGATAATATATTACAAAAAAATAATAAATAATATTTATTATTTTTTATCTTCCAAATATTTTTTGATTTTCCTTGAATTTTCTTTAGTATTCCCTACCCATGCATCCATTAAAGCTTTTTTATGTTCAATTTTAATTGATATAAAAATAGGACCATCTTCATTAAGTAACAATTTGAACTCTTCAGTAAAAGTTTCTAAATCTTCAAAAGAATATGATTTTTCAATTCCTGAACCAAAAGCTATACTTTTAAAATCATATTTATCTTTACCAGGTATTGGTTGGGATCCAGTGGTGTAATATACCCCATCATCAAAAACAATATGAATAAAATTTTTAGGATCTGCACTAGATATAGTAACAAGTGATCCTAAGTTCATTAACAATCCCCCATCTCCGTCTAATACAAGAATTTTTTGATTAGGTTTGGCTAAAGACAATCCTAATCCTACACTTGAAGCTTTTCCCATCACACCATAAACGGGAAAATCAATTTCAGGTTTTTTACTAACTTCCTTCCAATATCTTCCTGGAGTCATAGTTGTTAAAACTATTTCTTCTGTACGATATTGATTTATAACATTTATTACATCATCAGCATACATAATTTAATCATTCTCATTATAGATATAATTATCAGGTAATTTATTAATTACTTCTACAGACAATAATATTCTATTGACTATAAAATCATTGATTTCTTCAATAGATTTTGGTGCTAGATAATAAGGGGGGTTTGGCGGAATAAATTTCACACCGATATTAGCTAATTTTGCCATATTATTCAAATGTATTGCATTTAAAGGTGTTTCTCTAGGGACCAATATTAAATTCCTGTTTTCTTTAATTACAACATCTGCAGCTCTTTTAATTAAATTATCAGATATACCGTTAGAAATAGCTGCAAGGGTGTTCATGCTAGTAGGAACAATTATCATTCCATTTGTTTTGAATGTTCCACTTGCAATAGGTGAATAAAAATCATTGTTTGGGTACATTTTAAACAATGATGTGTTTTCCCATTTTTCTATTGTTTCACCAAAAGGAGGTAAATTCTCATCTTTCCATACCATTCTTGCTGCAGATGAACAAACAAAAATTACATTAATTTTTTGATCAATAAGAGATTGCACTGTGTGATAACCGAGTACAGCACCGCTAGCGCCAGTCATTGCAACAATTATTGGATTATTATTTTTCATAATTTAATTGTAATCAACTACTTATAATATTGAAACAATTGCAAGACTAGAAATTGTCAATGAAAAAGAAGAATTCCATCTGAAAAACTCTGGTTTTAAACCAAAATCATTAGATTTTGGCCAATTTCTTACATACTTAACTATATTTATTACAATGCCTAAACCACATCCAATAAAATAAAAATAATTTATTTCAGATAAGTATCCAAATAATACAAATATAAATATTGAACAAATATCCAATAAGACTGAAAAATAATATGTATTTTTAATACCAAATTTAGTACTAAATGAATGTAAATCATTTTTTTTATGGAAAATATAATCTTGCGTGTGATAGATCATATCAAAACTAGAAGCCCATAAAAAAATCCCAAAACTCAAAATTAATAATTTGTATTCTATATAGCCTACAGCAGCAACTGATCCTCCAATTGGAGCTATTGACAGTATAAATCCTAAAATAAAATTACAAAAAAAAGTAAATCTTTTCGTATAAGGATATATGAACATAATTATTAAAACCAAAGGACTTAAGTAAAAAGCAAGCTTATTCAAAGCGAAACAAATTAAAAGGAATAAAAGAGCTGAAGAAAAAATAACAATTTTTATACTAAAAATACTTAATCTCTTAGACGCCAGTGGTCTATCTTTTGTACGTATATTTTTTTGATCAAAATTAAAATCTAAATATCTATTAATTGCCATTCCAAATGTTCTTGCACTACCTAATGCAATGGTTACATAAAATAAAATGCCCCAATCAACAATTCCATTATTAGCGTAAATACATCCAAAGTATGCAAAAGGTAAAGAAAACAAAGTTTCATGAATTTTAACTGATTTTGATATTAATAAAATTTGATTCATTTTAAAGATTCATCAAATCCATATTTATTCCAATTTTTATCTACCAAATTTACAATATCACTGTCCATTTTAATCTCCTGAGGCCATTCGCGTGACCTGGGATCATCTTTGATTTTGTCAGTTGCATCAATGCCCATTTTTCCACCATAGCGATAAAATTCACTGGCGTGGTCCAAATCATCAGATGGGCCCTCAGAAATTAAAATATCTCTTCGTGGATCAATATTTACTCCAATTCTCCACGATACTTCTGACAAATCCTTAACATTCACCCAATCATCTACTACAATTATAATTTTAGTTAATGCAAGTAAACCTGTTCCCCAAATTGTGTGCATAACTTTTTTTGCCTGTCCCGGATATTTCTTTTTAATTGCAACGATAATGAAATTATGAAAAATCCCTTCTGCAGGCATATTAATATCTATTATTTCAGAACTTATTTTCTTCAATGCAGGTAACATTAATCTCTCGCTAGCTTTCCCTAAAAAATAATCCTCCTTCACAGGTTTGCCTACAGTAATAACTGGAAACAGTGGCTTTTTTTTCATAGTTATTTTCTTTAATTTAAATGTGGGATATTGTGCCTGAGGAGAATAATACCCTGTATGATCGCCAAATGGGCCTTCATCTCTATAATCATTTAAATCCACTTCACCTTCTATGATAATTTCAGAATTAGCAGGAACTTCAATTGGAATAGATTTACATTTCACCAGCTTAACTGATTTTGATCTAATAAATCCAGCCAAAATAAATTCATCTATATCTGGAGGTAATGGAGCTGAAGCAGCCCACATTGAAACTGGATCGCACCCTATTACCAAAGCTACCGGTATTTTATTTATGCCTAATTCTTTTGCATTTATTTCATTTTGTGATCCACCTTTATAAGATTGCCAATGAACAATTGCAGATGTTTCATCTATGATTTGAATTCTATATATTCCAACATTTCTTTTACCATTGACAGGATTTTTCGAAATAACCATAGCCGAAGTTAAATATTTACCAGCATCCAATGGCCATGATTTTATTGCAGGTAAATTAGTTAATGAATATTCTTCCGGATTAAAAACCAATTCCTGACAAGCGGCTTTTTTAACTAATTTAGGTAAAATTTTAGCTAAATTCAACAAAGAAAATGCAGAATTAACTTTCTCTTTCAAAGAACTGTTTTCTTTATCAACCAAAGAAATTAAATCTTCTGATTTAGAATATAAATCTTCTAAATTTTCTACTCCCAAAGCATCACAAATTTTTTCTTCAGAGCCAAATAAATTTGCGACCACAGGGATATTATTATTATCCACATTTTCAAATAATAAAGTTGGCCCATTGTTTTCAATCATCCGTGTAACAATTTCTGTTATTTCACAATCTGATGAGACTTTTTTATTAACTTTATGTAATTTATCAGAAGATTGTAACCATTCTATATATTCTCTTAAATCTTCAAACACAATAATCCTTTTTTATCTGTAATCTTATTTTATTAGATGACAAGTTAGATTCAAACACTTCCCTTGGAATACCTGTAAACATATCTTTAATTTGATCAGGAATAAAAACATTGTCTACATTTACAAATTTATTATCAATTGTTCTACCGCCAACGACAAATTTTGTACCGGAATTTTTTAAATATATAAACTGGTCTATAATTTTATTATTATGCATTTCAGAATTGTAATATTTATTGTCAAATAACCTAATAAGAGTATCACCTCCAATCAAGAAATCAGCTCCTTTAAATAAAACTGACTTCCCTAAGAACGTTGCTTCATTGGTTACTAAAAGTTCACTAATAGTCTTAAATTGTTTAATTCTTTTAGAAATTTCTTCAAACGACAAATCTTGTTTATCAACATTCTTAAAAGATATCTCGAAAATAGGTTTCTTACCGCTAAGATCAATGCCGAATTTTAATAATTCTAAATGTCCTTCATGGATTGGGTTAAAACTACCAGGGAAAATAAGGTATTGCGAATAATCAGTCACATTATTTATTAATGACAACCCAAGATCATAATGTAAATAATTGATTTTATTATTTTGTAATTTCTTAAGATTATTCATTATTATTTTTATTTATCAATAATTTTTATATCTGCTAAAGATGGAAATAAATCTTTAACAACTTTTATTTCAGGATTTAACAAAATATTTAAAACTAAATAACTAATTATATAATCCTGATGTTTACGATTAAGCTTATGATCTAAAAAATTAATTTCATAATTTGATTTTATCTCATGCCCAAACAACGATACAAAACTTCTATCAGAGCTTAATTTTCTCCTTTTTGTTTGCAAACTTGAAGATACAGCTAATGAAATTAAATTTTCAGGCATATTAATCATTTTAGAATATTTATTAAAATTATTGATTGCTAATTCTCTGCAAATATTAGTATTGACATAACTATTACTTTTAAAAGATAATTCTTGATCAATTGCAATAGTTGAATAAGGCATATTTACAGAAATTAAATTATTAGAAATACCTTCTTGATCAAAGAGCCATTTTACCAATCTATGACATGAACCCAATAACATAAATACTAACAAATATTTTGATAAAGAAATTTGTTGAGTTATTCTTTGAATTTGAATCTTAGATTTTTCATGAAATTGATCAAAAGTCATGTTTTACCTACAATGATAACAAAACTATTTAATTGACAAACAAACATTACATATAATCTTTTATAAATTAATTATATTCTAAAAGAATACCTATTTAAAATTATGAAAATTAATAAAAAGAATAAAAAAGCAGTAAAACCCGGGTCAAATATAGTAAGAGTATCAAGATTAGAGTCTATAAAACCCATAAACATAAGCATAAATAATTTTAATATTACTAAAAGTCTATACAATCCATCTCTTGCACTTCTAGCAAGTTATATTTTAATAATACTTATAGGAACAATTCTTCTAATGATCCCTCAAGCAGCAAATACTGAAGAAAATCACGGATTATTAACTTCTTTATTCACTGCAACCTCTGCATTTACTCTTACAGGATTAATAGTACAAAACACTAATCAATTTTGGTCTACATTTGGCCAAATCATAATAATTATACTAATTTTCATTGGTGGAATAGGTTTTATGACATCAACTATTTTTATTCTCAAATTATTTGGACAAAAAATTTCATTACCACAGCAAATACTACTAAGAGAATCTTTGGCAGATCCAAGATCACTAGGCAAATTACAACTTGGAAATTTAATACCTACAATTAGTATTATTATTTCATATAGCATAATTATACAAATATTTGTAGGTATATTTTTATTCTTGGCATTTTATTCAGCCATGGATGCAAAAGAAGCGATTTGGATGGCAATATCACATTCTGTTTCTTCATTTAATGGGGCAGGATTCTTGTTTTTTAATACTAAGGGATTACTAGGAGGATATGAAGAAAATATTTCTGTATTAACTTTAATGGGAATAAATATATTTTTTGGAAGTCTAGGTTATTTGATATTTATTGACTTATTTCAAACCTTTAGATGGAAAAAATTATCTCTAAATTCTAAATTAGTAATTTCTTCAACAATTTTTTTAAATTTATTTGGAACGTTGATATTATTTGCCCTGGAATCTCAGCCAAATGGAGAATTAGAAAACAGTGGAATAATAAATGGTTCAGGACAGTCTCTTTTTAATACTGTCAGTGGAAGAACTGCAGGATTTTCAACTATAGATTTTAATTCAATTCGTATTCCAACAGCTTTATGGTGTTCTGCATTAATGTTTATAGGAGGTGCATCTGCTTCTACTGCAGGGGGCATTAAACTCAATACTATAATGGTTGTTTATTCATTTGTCATCAGCACACTTAAGGGATCTCCGAATACATCTATTTTCAATAGGAAAATACCAGATGAGCAAGTAAGTAGATGTATCACAATATTAATAATTTCAATTTTAGTAATTTTTCTTTTCACTATTATAATTTCTTTAAATGAATCATATGAAATACATAAAATATTTTTTGAAATTTGCTCTGCTTTTGGAACAGTTGGATTGTCTTCAGGTTTCACTCAACAAAGTTCAAATATAAGTAGAATAATATTAATTACTCTTATGATAATAGGAAGGATTGGCCCATTAACTATGGTACTTGCTTTAGGAAATAGAAACAAATCTATAATGTACAAAAATGCAGAAGAAAGAGTTACAATAGGCTAATAAAAAATATCTAATATTAAATACTTATGAAAAAACAAGTTGCAGTGATAGGAATAGGAAGGTTTGGCAGAAGTGTAGCTTCAGCACTTTACAATCTTGGGCATGATGTTTTAGCTATTGATAGAATAGAGGAAAGAGTACAGGATATGCTCGGCAAAGTTACATATCCGGTTTCCGGAGATGCAACAAATGAATTAACTTTAAAAGAGTTGGGGGTACCCTCATATGATGCTGCAATTGTAGCTATTGGTTCTGACACTGTTTCAAGTTTAATGACTTCAGTGTTACTAAGATCATTAAAAAATAATATGTATATAGTTGCAAGAGCACAAGATGAATTACAAAGTAATGCCTTAAAATTAGTTGGTGTAAATAAAACTGTATTAGCTGAACATGAAATGGGAGAGCAAATTGCACACAATTTATTCAATCCAAATGTACAAGAATACATGAGCATGAACTCAAAATATGGAATTAGCAAAATCTTAGTCCCCAAACATATACAAGGAAAATCTTTAAAAGATCTAAATATTGGAACTTCAAGAGATAAATATAATTTAACAGCTTTAGGAATAGTAAGATCTAAAAATATCATCTTAAATCCTGATGTTAATGAGGTGATAAAAAAAGATGACATCTTACTCATTGCTGGCAACAATGAATTGATTGATAAACTTACAGACTAATTTAAGGATTTAATAAATCAATATATTTAAATTTAGTAAAAATAAATCTAATTATTATAAAGACAAAATACTTGTTGCGGTATCTGGTAACAATATCGATGAGAAATTAGTGCAATGTGCCGGAGCGTTTTCAAATCCTGAAACTACAATTATTTTAATACATGTAATTATAATTCAAAGATCTTCGCCTTTGGATATAGATGATGAAAATTCATATAATAAAGCTGAAAAAACCCTTAAATCCCTAGAAAATAAAATAAGAAAAATACATCCATCTACATTTGGAGAAATAATTCAAGCAAGGCATGCAGGTGCAGCTATTTTGGAAATGGTAAAAATTAATAAACCAAAATTATTAATACTTGGAGCAAATAAAAAAGAAAATGAAAAATTTGATATAGGTGAAAATGCTCAATTTGTACTAACAAACAATATTTGCCCTACAATATTATATAAAAGTCAAAATTTTTAAAATGAATAATTCTCAACAACTTACAAATAAAAACAATTGTATTATTTTTGGGAATTCAGATATTGCTAATTTTATAATCGAATCTTTATTAAATTCAAATAATAATTATAATATTACCCTATTAAGCGAAGAGTCATTCAATACTAAATTTAATGATGATATATATATATTAAAAGGGAATATTTACGATCCGAAAATTTTAAATGAATTAGATTTTTCAAATACATCGCTATCTATTTGCTGCTCAAAAGATACCAATTTAAATATACTTACATCTTCTTATATGAAAGCATTAAAAGCTGAAAACATTTTTTGTTGCAGCTATGAAACACAATATAATAATTTATTAAATTCTCAAAATATAATCACATTCAATCCATGGAATATACCAACCAAATTAAATTCATTCTGGAGAAAATAATTGTATATAGTTATTATAGGTGCAAATAATATTTCAGAGCAGCTAATAGACTGGTACTCAAAATATAATCATGAAATAACCATAATTGAAAAAAGCCTAAACAAATGTCATGAATTTGATCAATTATATGGGCCTATATGCCAACGCGGAGATGCAACTGATCTAAATATTCAAAAGTTATCTGGGATGGGGCGGGCAGATATTCTAATAGTTGCTACTAAGAATGATAGCACGAACTTTGTAATCAGTTCGCTAGCAAAATCTAATTTCAAGGTAAATACAATTATTAATAGAATTAACAATATGAATTATTCTAAAGCGTTTGAAGAAAATGGATTTGATATTTTAATCAATGTTGAGTCAAATATATTAAAATCTATAGAACAAGAAACTTCAATATTAGCACCATGGCCAATTGCAAAATTAGAAACAAATCCATTAAAAGAAATAATTGGAATAAAAATAAATGACGATTCAAGTATAATTGGAAAATCTATAACCGAAATAGAACTTCCAAGTCATTCTCAATTACTATTAATAATAAGATCAAATGGTATTACAGATATCCCTTCAGGACATAAAACAATTCATCCAAATGATGAACTTATTGTTTTAATACAGGAAGGGAAAAAAGAAAGTGTGTTAGAATATCTTAGCTAAGGGAATTAACAATGAAAAGTATATCTTATTTAGGACCTGAAGGCTCTTACACAGAGCAAGCAGCATTAACAAATTTTAAAAATGAAAAATTATTTCCCATGCCCACAATATCAGCTGTTATCGAATCAGTTCAAGATGATATTACCGATATGGGAGTTGTCCCAATTGAAAATAGTATTGAAGGTTCAGTAACTTTCACTCTAGATTCCCTGATTCATGATTATAACGTATATATAAATGGAGAAATAATGCTTAATATTTCTCATTCATTAATTACAAATGAAATTAAAATATTAGATAAAATTAAAAAAATTTACTCTCATCATCAGGCTTTAGCTCAGTGTAGAGTGTATCTATCAGAAAAATTACCTCAGGCAGATCTCATCCCTTCTTCCAGTACATCAGCAGCAATTTTTGATTTAATCAAAGATCCAGAAAATTCAGGAGCCATAGCTCATACAAGAAATGCTAAAAAACATAATTTAAATATTATTGAAGAAAATATACAAGACGAAATGAATAACATAACAAGATTTGCAATATTATCAAAAAACAAAACAAATCCCACCCAAAATGATAAAACTTCATTTTGTTTTGATTTTAAAGATTCAGATAAACCTGGTCAATTAATTGATGTAATGCGTCAATTTTCTGACAATAATATAAATATTACTAAAATTGAATCAAGACCCTCAAAAAAGCAATTAGGCAAATATATTTTTTGGATGGATATTGATGGTCATTTAAAAGACAATAATTTAAATGAAATTTTTAATAAAATCAAAAAAATAACCAATACGCTAAAAATTATTGGGTCATTTCAAAAATCTACAAACGTATATTAATTAATCATCAGAATTTTGCTTGTTATTTTTTCTGTTAATCAATCTATCAATTTCTTCGAAAATATCTTTAGAAGGTTCAATTCCAAGATTATCCAAGTATTTACGTAAAGCTTCTAATATATCTAAAGATGCATCTCGCATGTTCATAGCAAATAATTTCAATCTCTCATTCTCTGTAAGTTCTGTTTGCTTTAATTTTCTAACTAACTTTGGGCCTAAAAACATTCCTAATGCAAATCCCAAAAATAAATTACCAAAGCCTTTTTTATTTTTATTTTGAGCCATTCTTTTTTCTCCTTATTTTTTCCGTAGCAGTTTTAGTTGTTTTTTTTGCAGTTTTAGTAGCTTTATCCACATTAATTGATTTTAATGATTTTGTTATAAAATCAATGGTCTTAGAATTAATCTTATCAATTGGGGAGATCACATACCCTAATAAAGACCATAATTTTTGAGAATTTTCAACTAAAGAATCAATTTTAGTAATAATTTTATTTAATCTAATATACCCAAAAACAGCTAAAGCAGCTAATAAAACAATAAATGCAATTAATATTATATCTCTTAAAACAGCAGTTATTTCTACCATATATCATCCCTTAATAATTAAGGTTTAACCAATATCCTTAGATTTCCATCTTCATCAGTATGCTGATTCATAATACTATGATTATCATTTTTTGCCCATAAAAATACATCATATGTATTTAATTTATCGGGAATAATCACTTCCACTATAGAAGTTTTATCTAAATTAATTTGTTCAGATAAAGCCGCTATAATACCAGCACATGATTTACCTTTACCATCTATAACAACTTCTCCTTTGAAATTGTGAGATGTTTTATTTGAAACTTTATCCAATGAAATATTTTCAGAAAATTTCAATCCTTCTGATTTCCTTCTATCTAGCTCAGATTTAAAATGATTCACAGCTTCCCAATATACTCCTTCATCTCGATCACCTTTAGAGCATACAGCTCCTCTAACGCCTACTATATCTGGATTAATTCTTGCTAATTCATCTAAATCACTCAATTTCAAATGTCCAGACAAGGCAGTACTCAATCCCCTAGATTTAGCAGACATAACCATATCCTTTAATTCTGACTCGGGAATAAAATCAAAAAGATTTCTTCCGTCCTTTACAAGGGTATCAATTAAAAATCCATCACATTTGCCTTCTACGGACAAATCAACCATTAATGAAGGATCCAAACCTCCTTCATAAATTAAATTGTCTGCAAATAAAGAACCTATTAACATGGTGTTAGATCCTTCTAAAGCTTCTCTGCATGCTAACAAAGTTTCTAATGCAAAACTATATTCTGTTTTCATAAATCCAACTTTCACCGATGTTGCTTTTAAAAGGCCGGCTGCATGAACAGCCATAGCCACAGTTCCAATTTGATCAGGTACAACGCCTAAAGTTAGGCTAGAATGTATTGGGTCAGGAGCAATTTTTTTAACATCTTTAAATATATTCGGATGAGCAGATCCTACTAAAGCTTCTTGTAAATTTTTTACATCAACTATATCTGCTCCGCCTTTAATAGCCTGTTTTGCCTCATCTACATTTTGAACACTAACTAATAGTAACATTTTAAACCTCTATTTAAACTTCCAATGAAATATTCAATTTCCCCAAATCAATTAATTCAGCCTTTAATTCTTTTTTGTTATCATCAGACAAATCTATAACCGGTAATCTAGGTCCTCCGCTACTCATTCCTACTAATTCTCCCCAATATTTACATAATGCAACAGGCAATACACCTCCTGCATCTGAAATTGTCTTTCCCCACCATTTATCAGAAATCTTTTTAATATCTCTGATTTCATTTTCATAAAGATTATTATCAATAATTCCTTTAGTTGCCTTATTTATAAATTTTACATAACTATTATTGTCTGATGTATCAAATCTCCAATCTGAAGTGTTAGCAAACATAACTTGTTGCTGAAAACCTTTTTTATCTCCTTCCCAAAATATCCACTCGTCTGGTGTACTGATAATTGCTTTATTACCTAATTCCAAATGTGATGCAATAGAAATTTCCTTATTAAAGCTAGCTTCTTTAACTCCAACTACATTTTCTATTTCTACAATATTATTCAAATCATTGGAATCTAACACTGTTCCAAATTGAGGGGAATTATAATACATAATTGCAAGATCTGTATATTGCGAAATATGTTTAACGAATTCTACAACTTGGGCTGGTTTACGAGTCGCAAAATAAGGAGCTCCTATTATTAATAATTCGTAATTCAAAAATTTTGCATGATCCATTAACCCAATAATATCACTTACCGAAGTATGACTAATATGAGCTGCAACAGGCCAATCTTTAGCTTGATCTTTAACAATAGACATCAATCTTTTTCTTTCGTTTGTGGACAAGCTCCAAAACTCTCCCATACCCCAAGAGCATCCTGCTCCATTAGTTCCTAAACTCTTAATATATTCAATATTATTACGTAAACCTTTTTCGTCTATTAATCCATTTTCATCAAATGGTGTCACTAAAGTCGACCATTGTCCAACCAAAAAAGATCTTGCCCATTCTTTTGCTTCATTTTTCGTATAATTTTGCATAAGTGAAATTATTCATTAATATAAAATCAATATATATATTTTACATTACAGAAGTATGATAAATAAACACTTGAATCGATTTAACTAATTAAGCTTCCCTTCCATTTGTTCTTTAATCATTTGAACTTTTTTAAACAACAAATTATTTTCAGTAAATTCATCAAAATTATCAATCACATAATATTCTGCCATTTTTCTTGATAATTCTTGTGTTTCTTTATCTTGAATCAAATCAGCAACCTTAAATAAAGGGACTCCACTTTGTCTTGTATGTGATATATCTCCTTCTCCTCTTATTTTTAAATCTTCATTAGCCAATTCAAAACCACTAGACATTCTTTCAAATATTTTCAATCTTTCTTGTGTATGTTCATTTTCATTATCTGAAACTAAAATACAATAACCTTCATATTTTCCTCTTCCTACTCTTCCACGCAATTGATGTAATTGAGACAATCCAAACCTGTCTGCACTTTGTATCATTATTACGCTAGCATTAGGAACATCCACTCCAACTTCGATAACAGTTGTACTGACTAGTATATTAATGTCACCATTTCTAAAATTTTTCATTACTTCTTCTTTTAAATCTAAATTTAATCGTCCGTGTAATAATCCAATATTATAATTAGGGAAAATAGTATTTTGTAAATTAGAATATACTTCCTCAGCAGAAGAAGAATTTAATTTTTCAGATTCTTCAATCAAAGGACAAATAACAATTACCTGCCTGCCTTTGTCGATTTCATTTTTTAAATGATTATATGCGGCTTTAATTCTGTCTGGTGATATTAATTTCGTTTTAACATTTCTTTCACCAAAAGGCATTTCATTTATTTCAGATAAATCTAAATCACCATAAGCTGTTAATGCCAAAGTTCTTGGTATAGGAGTTGCTGACATTGTCAAACTATGCGGATAATATTTTTCACCACTTTTAATTGCAGCTCTTTGAAGCACTCCAAATCTATGTTGTTCATCAATTATACTTAGTCCCAAATCAGGAATTTTAATGTTATCTTGGATTAAGGTATGAGTCCCAATCAAAAAATCATATACTCCTTCTTTAATTGATTTTCTCATCTCTTGTTTAATCTTCTCAGGCATACTTCCTAAAAATAATCCTATGGAAATTTCTTTAGACAAACCCTTGATTTTCAATTTAGAATGAAAAGGGGAGATTTTAATAACACTATCAAACATTTCTAATGTACTTATATAATGTTGTTCGGCTAAAATTTCAGTCGGTGCCATAATAGCTGATTTATAATTTGATTCAATTACTGCCAGAGCAGAAACCACAGCCACTAAAGTTTTTCCACTACCTACCTCACCTTGCAAAAGTCTTGCCATTGGAACACTATGATTTAAATCTTTTGTAATTTCTCTTATTACATCTAATTGTGATTTTGTCGGAGTAAATGAAAGTGATTGAAAAAAACTATCAATAAAATCCCATGAGACTCTAATTTTATATGCTTTTTTTATTTCGTTATACTCTTTTCTTTTCAGTAACCATGCACATTGATGCATAAAAAATTCATCAAATACAATGCGTTTTCTTGCGTTATTATAATTTTCTAAAGTTTCAGGATAATGATATTGTTTTATAGCATTTTTTAATTCAATTAAATTTGCTTTATTTACAATTTCAGCTGGCAAGTAATCTTCTACATTATCTGACATCATATTTAGAGCTTTTCTTACTAAGGTTCTTATACTTCTTTGATGTATTTGCCCTGACAAAGGATAAACAGGGACAAATCTTCCCACATGAGTTAGATCAGATCGATCGCTGGATTCGTTATTTCCAATTATTTCATATTCAAAATTACCTGAAAATAAAAGCGTACCTCGAAAAATATTAACTTTCCCACTAATGATAACTTGAACACCAGGTTTTAACTGATTTACTAACCAACTCCTCCCAAACCACTGAACTTTCACATTTCCTGTATCATCTCCCAGGATTCCAATAGTTGCATTCACGCGATTTCTGAATCTTGCAGTTTTAGCTTCCCAAACTTTTAAAACAACTGTCTGTACTTCTCCGGGTATTAAATCCTTTACTTTTTTAACATCATTAAAATCTCTATGTCTTCTGGGAAAATAATTTATTAAATCTTCTAGAGATTTTACCCCTAGTTTCTCAAACATTGATATTACTTTTTTAGGAACTCTTCCCAGTAATTTTATTTCAGATTTTAATGATAAAGGTTTACTAGGCTTAATATTTTTACTTACTAATATTTTATTATTTGTATTCGTAGTTTCACTAAAATTATTTTTTTTAAAATTATTTATCTCTTTAATGAATCTATCACAAAATAATTTTCTCAAATTATTGTCTACATTAGAATATAATGGTTTTTTACCATATTTATCTTCTATAATGCGTAAAATTGGAACAAAATAAACAATGTTTTTTTCAATATATTCATCCAAGCCACCACCAGAAACAGAAGTATTACTATAATCATTCGAAATTTCAAGTTTCAGAATTTTTTCGAATATTTGTATATTTTCTAATACTAAATTTTTATCATTATTGTTTTGATAGGAATTCATAAATTTATTATATTATTCAATTACTACCCACGCTTCAATATTAGATTGTCCTCCATATTGAAATTCCATATCAATGGAATTAAATTGCTCGATTAATTTACTTTCTATTTCGTTTATTTTTTCCTTGTTATGCTCACCCCAATATAAAGTAATTAGGCTGTCTGAATCTGGAACCATATGTGATATTGTTTTTGAAACAGCTTCCATTAATGAAGTTTCTGCAAATAATATTTTACCTTTGATTACAACTATGTATTCACCTTCTTTATATTTAATACTATCCATAATTCCAGTTCTGGATGCTAGGCTAATAGATCCAAAATTCATGTCAATTGTGTAATTCTCTAAATTTGAAATGTTAGCATTTATATCTAATTCATTGTTATAAGACATCATCGACGCCAAACCTTCAGGTATAGATTTTGTGTTAATAATTGATACGTTTTTCGATGATTCTTGAGCTGCCAAATCACTAGCCATAATTGCATTTTTATCGTTTGGTAAAACAATTACATCATTGGTTTTACAATGGTCA
>VFGQ01000119.1 GCA_009391605.1 SAR202 cluster bacterium | reverse complement strand
CCTCCATCATCTCTTGAAAAATCACATGAAGCTGTTGAGAAAAAAGTCACTGAGGCCCTTGATGCAGATGCTATTCCAATAGTCCTTGGAGGTGATCATTCAATAACTCTTCCTAGCGCAACTGCAGTAGCAAAAAAATATGGTTACGGAAATGTGGGGATGGTTCATTTTGATGCTCATGCCGATACTGGAGACTCTACTTATGGAGATGTTTTAATCAGCCATGGAAGCCCTATGAGACGATTAATTGAAAGCGGAGCAATTCCAGGTAAAAATTTTGTACAGATCGGATTAAGAGGTCCATGGCCTTATCCAAAAAATTTAAAATGGATGAAAGATCAGGGAATGAGATGGCATCTGATGGCAGAGATTGAGAAAAAAGGATTTGATGAAGTACTTGAAATGGCAATATCAGAAGCTCTTGATGGGCCTGATAAATTATATATATCAGTTGATGTTGATGTAATGGATCCTGCGTTTGCTCCAGGAACTGGCACACCGGAACCTGGCGGTATATCATCACTTGAATTATTAAGAGCAATAAGAGAAATAGTTTTAAGTAAAGGAATGGTAGCCATGGATGTAGTTGAAGTTGCACCAATATATGATCAGCCGGGTGATATAACTGCTCAGGCAGCTCACAGATGTATTTATGAAGCTATATCTGCTTTAGCTAAAAAGAAATTGTAAAACTCATCTCATACTTTATCTATTACAATCCCTTTTAATTTTCTTTTTAAATTCAAAGGGAAAGCAAATTGATCCTTATCAATTGTCATATAATTTTTTAAAATATTTGATAATTTTTCAATGTTTTCTTTATCAGGAGTAATAAAAATCTGAGAAATAACAGAATTTAACAAAGAATCAAAATCATCAAAAACAGGCAAATTATATTCATCAATATCATAAAGTTTATATTTTAAATTTAATTCAGTAATAACATTCTCTAATTCAGTTATACCAGGTAAATTTATTCTTTTTTCTGAATAATACAATTTCCAAATATCAGTAAGATGTGATTGGGGAGAGTGATCATACATAATGATTATTACGTTAGAATTTACAGAGGACAACATTTTCAATATAAAATTTTTGATATTAAAAATACCATACATCACATGAGCACAAATAATATGATCAAAATTTTCATTTTTATATTCTTCCCATGTTGAATGAAATGTTTTTACATTATTTAATTTCAAATGATTTGCATGTTTATCTGCAGCTCTTATCATAGCTTTGGAAGAATCAATAATTGTAACTGAATAATTATTTTGAGCAAGAGGAATAGATAGTCTGCCTGCACCACCGCCTAAATCCAATACTGAAGATTGTGGTAATAAATTACTTAATAAAAATGACAATGAAGGATCGTTATAATCTGGTAATTCTGGAGGAATAAATCCTTCAACTTTATCTTCCCAAAAATCATCTTGTTCTTTTTTTATTATTTTATTTTCAGATTGTTCATGATGATCTATAACTAACTGATCCCAATTTTTAATAAATGGCATTATCAAAATAATTAAATGTATAATATTAGTAATTTATATCATCTATAAAACATATGAAAGCATTAATTGTAGTTGCACTTAAAGCAGAATTTAATGATGAAATCCCTAAAGATTTTAAAATGATTTACACAGGAGTTGGGAAAGTTAACGCTGCATTCAATTTAACTAAAACTCTAGAATTGTTAGATAAACTACCTCCTTTAATAATAAATTACGGAACTGCAGGAAGTAAAAACCTAGAAATAGGACAAATAGTGGATTGCACAAAATTCATTCAAAGAGATATGTATATTAAACAATTCGGATTAAAACCAGGTGAAACTGCATTTGACATAGAAACTTACAAAAAACATTATAATGCAGAAACTCCTCCAATAATTCTAGATTTCAAAGAGAAAATAAATAATAATCCTTTAGGCAAAAATTTACTCTGTGCCACAGGCGATAATTTCGTAACTGAATTTAATTCAGATCTATCTGATATAGAAAAAACATATAATGAAGATTTGTCTGTAATTGATATGGAAGCTTATGCACTTGCTAAAATCGCATTTTTATATAATATTTCATTTATATCATTTAAATATATAACTGATAATCTCGATTCAAAAGGATCTTCAGATTGGGAAAAACATGTTAGCAAAGGAGCTAGTATGTTTAAAGAATTATTAAAAAACTACACTTAAACATGTTTAATAAAATTATTAAAAAACCATTAAAAATAATATGGGCTGCTAAGGAATTTTATTTACCATTCATGGTAGGGACATTAATTGCATTTAGCACATTAATATCTGTGGCATTACTTGTAAAACTATCTATTCATTTAGTCGAAAGACTTGAACTGCAATTTTTATTACTTCACCCAATGAAAAATATAAAAATTAATTCTTTAAAATCTTCTGATATATCAAACCGCCTATTGGCGCACCTATTATTGGACCCAAAATATAAATCCAAAAACCTCCATTAGGGCCTGGTATTGCAATAGAATCCCACCCTGCAAAATATGCTACTATTCTTGGACCAAAATCTCTTGCAGGATTCCATCCGGCTTGGGTTAAAGTGCCAAACAAAGTAATTAAAAGTGTAAGTGTTAATCCTATTAAAATAGGTGCCAAAAAATTAGTTTTAGCAATCATCCCTTTTGGGTCTGTGCACATAAAGATAACAAAAGCTAAAACTGCTGTTCCAAATGCTTCAATTCCCAGTGCAGAAAAAGATGACATTAAATCTATAGCATTGTCATGAGGTAATACATCAGGATTTGGGAAATATTCCCCAAATAACATTGCTGTTAATTCACTACCTGGTTCACCTCTTATAATTTTGTTAAGGATTTCAAATCTTGTTATAAAAGGAGAGAAAATAATCAACACACTTAATCCTGCTAAAATAGCTCCAATCATTTGTGAAAAAATATATCCTATAGCTTTTAGTACACCTAAATCTTTATTAAAAATATACATTGCTATAGTGATAGCTGGATTCAAATGAGCACCCGAATGAGGTGCAGCTGCAAATATACCTAATGTTAACCCTATTCCCCATAATATACCAACTTGCAATATGCCAGAAAGAACACCAAATAAAACAGCTATCGTTACAGCAGCTGTTCCAAAAAAAACAAGAAAATATGTTCCTATTATTTCTGCAAAATATGGTTTGTAATTAATATTTCCAATTTTATTTTTCATAAATCCCTCATTAATTTGAAAATCAAATATTAAATATAATATTTAAAACTAACAACTATATTTTAAATGAAAATTATTAATATTCTAAGTAAAATAACACTTATTTTTATAATTTTAATAATTAATTAAAATGATCAATCTTAGCAATGTAAGTAAATATTTTGGAACACAAGACGTATTGCATGAAATAGATATTCAAATTAATGAATATGAAAAAATTGGGATTGTTGGCCCAAATGGACAGGGTAAATCTACTTTCTTTAATCTCATTAGTGGTGAGATAAAGCCAAATGAAGGATATATAAACATACCAAAAAAAATAACAATGAGTTATATGCATCAAAATGTACAACTATCATATAAAAAAGAATCTTTACTAGAATACACAGAAAACTCTAATCCAAAGTTAATTAAAATTAAAAATGAAATCAAAAATTTAAATGAGCAGATTCAAAAACATTCACAAAATGTACAATTATTGAATAAATTAGATGATTTACTTGAAAATTATGCCCTGTTAGATGGCTACGAAATGACTCATAAAGCAGAAACCGCTTTATCTGGTTTAGGATTTAAAGAAAATCAATATAATGATCTTTTTGAAAATTTCAGCGGAGGATGGAAAATGAGAGCCGAATTGGCAAGGTTATTAATTTCAAATCCAAAAATATTATTATTAGATGAACCATCAAACTATTTAGATCTTCCTGCTATAGAATGGTTAAAAAAATACCTTGAAAATTTCAATGGCACAATGTTGATGATATCTCATGATAGATACCTATTAAATTCATTAACAACAAAAACCATAGAAATTTCTAATGGGAACGCAATAAAATATGAAGGTAATTATGAATACTATATTGATGAAAAAAATAAAAGATTAGAGCATGAATTAAATAAAGAAAAGAACTTATCAAAAAAAAGAGAGGAAATACAAAATTTCATAGATAAGTTTAGAGCAAATAGTAAAAAAGCTTCTCTGGTACAAAGTAGAATAAAAATGCTAGATAAAATGGAAGAAGTAGATGTGAAAATCAATAAAGCATCAACTAATATCCGTATACCTACTCCTCCTTCTTCAGGAAAAAATGTGATTAGTATTACTAAAGGAAGTTTTGGATATAATGAAAAAGAAATTATATTAAATAATGTTGATTTAAATATAGATAGAAATGAAAAATTTGCTTTTATAGGAGCAAATGGCGCAGGTAAAACTACTTTATTAAAAATTCTAGCAGGCAATTTAAAACTTAAAAGCGGTAATCTGAAAATTGGACATAACGTAATCATTGGGTATCAGTCACAAGAATTTGGAGAAACACTAAATCCTGATTTAAGTGTTTTTGAAATGTTATTAAAAGATAATGATATGAATGATAATGATGCCAGGAAAATATTAGGAGATTTTGGCTTTTCAAAAGATAGTATAAACAAAAAAACAAACGTCTTAAGCGGAGGGGAAAAAATACGCCTTTCTTTTGCAAGAATGTTTTCTAATCCTCCAAATTACTTAATTTTAGATGAACCTACTACACATCTTGATATAGATGGTCGTGCCGGATTAGAAAAATTACTGAAAGATTATGAGGGAACTATTTGTGTAGTAAGTCACGATATAACATTTATACGTAATTTAAATGCTCATATTATTCATGTGAATAATAATGAAATTGATCGATATTATGGTAATTACGATTACTTTCTTAATAAATCAAATGATCAATTAAAAAACACACATCCTGAAACTAAAACAAAAAAAATTAATATGAAAAAAGAACAAAGAAAAACCAAGGCAGAATCAAGATTAATAAAACAAAAGAAAGCAATGGAACTTAAAAGTCTTGAAAAAAATCTGGATGAATTGCACAGACATCAAAAAATTTTGATAGATAAAACAAAAAAATCAGATGCAAATTTCATGAATATCAATAAAGATCTAAATAATATTGTAAAAAAAATTAAACTCATCGAATCAGAATGGGAAAAAATATCCCAAATTACTGATCCACAATAGATCCGTCTGTACCTAATCGTGTTTCAATTTTCCTTGGGTTTGGAGGATACAAATCTTCTATGCCGTCTTTCAATTTTATTCCTAAACCTGGGCTATCTGGTAATAATATAAATCCATTTTCAACTTTTAATGGGGAATCTACTATATCTTTTTTAGGACTATGATTTTCATCATGAGGCAATTCCTGCAAACCAAAATTGGGTATACATGCCGCTAATTGTACACATGCTGCAGTACTTACTGGGCTTAAAGGATTATGAGGAACTACATTGACATATCTGGACTCTGCCAACGATGCAATTTTTTTGGTGTGAGATATTCCACCTGCCATACATACATCTGGCCTTACATATTGGACAGCATTTCTAGTTAACAACATTTCAAATTCATGAATTGATAAAAGTCTTTCTCCTGTTGCAATTGGTATATCAATTTTTGACGCAACATATGCCATACTATCGTAATTTTCAGGTAGAATAGGATCTTCAATAAAATAAGGATAAAATTCTTCTATTCCTTTTCCTAAAACAACTGCTTCAGCAGGGGTTAATCTTCTATGAATTTCTATACACAAATCAACATCTTTACCAGCAATTTCTCTATACATTCCTACAGTGTCAATTGCATCAGTCATTTTATCTACATGAGTTTTAAAATAAGGCACTGATCTATCTTCATCTAAAAACGGCGTTAAATGACCAACTGCAGTAAACCCGTCTCTTTTTGCATTTTTAACTCCCTCAATAAGTTTTTCTTTAGTATCTCCCAAAACATGAAAATAAGCTCTGATTTTATCTCTGACTTTTCCACCCAAAAGAGCATAAATCGGTACCTGGTAAAATTGCCCGGCAATATCCCAAAGAGCAATATCAATTGCGCTAATAGCTCCCATAATTGCAGAACCACGAAAATGAAATGCTCTATACATATATTGCCAGTGATGTTCAATTAACAAAGGATCTTCTCCTATCAAATACTCACCAAATGTATGAATAGCTGCTTCAGATGATTCTAAAAATCCCCAAGCACCCGATTCTCCTATTCCTATCAGACCGGTATCGGTATAAATTTTTACATACAAATATTTATCTACTAATAAAGTTTCTAATGCTTCTATTTTCATAACACTACCTTTTAACTAATAGTCATCAAAATTTTCCCGGCAGATACTTGCTCGTTTAAATCCACATTAATGACATCTACGATACCATCATAGTCTGATTTAATAATTTGCTCCATTTTCATAGATTCAACAACAATTAAATCATCCCCTTTTGAAACAGAATCCCCTTTATTCTTTATAATTTTCAAAATAACTCCAGCCATTGGAGTAATTATATTATGCGAACTTGAATTACTTTCACTTTTATTCAATTCATCAGAATCAAGTTTTAGCTTTGCATCTATATTATTGCCACTTTCCTGGATATTAATATTTTCAATCTCATCAAATTCTATAATCTCCCCATCAACAACTACTGAATCTATATTCAAATTATTATCTACAGATATTTCAACAACAAATTCTTTTCCATCTATATTTACTGTAACTTCTTTTTTCAAATCTAAACCTAATTAATTAAAGCTAAAAACAAACCAGCTATCACAGCTGAACCTATAACACCTGCTACATTGGGTCCCATAGCATGTGATAATAAATAATTATTTGGATTTTCTTCTTGTCCCATATGATGAGATATTCTTGCTGCCATAGGGACTGCAGAAACACCGGCTGAACCTATCAGAGGATTAATTTTTTCCTTCAAAAATAAATTCATTATTTTTGCAAGAATAATTCCCGAAGCAGAACCTACTGCAAAAGCTACTAATCCTAATCCTAATATTAATAATGTTTCAACATTAATTACCTTGGGACCATTTAATTGTGTTCCAATGGTTATCATTAAAAATATTGTTGATAAATTAATTAATTCATTACTTGCAGCATCTACCAATCTTGGAACAACATTGCTTTCTTTTAAAATATTACCAATCATAAACATTGAAATTAATGGCGCAGACCTTGGAACAATTAGAATTATTAAAAACATTGCAATATTTGGAAATAAAATTTTAAGTTTATTATTAACAGGTCCTGATTCTTGCATAATAATATTTCTTTCAGATTTAGTGGTAAGTAATTTCATTATCGGGGGTTGTATAAATGCTACAGCTGCCATGTACGAATAAGCTATAACAGCAGTAATTCCAAGTAAATGTGGTGCTAGATTAGAAGTTAGAAAAATTGTTGTTGGACCATCAGCTCCCCCAATAATACCTATTGATGCCGCTTCTTTCAAAGTAAAGTATCCTGTAAGTGATGCTCCCCAAAAGGATACAAATATCCCTATTTGAGCAGCAGCACCTAAAAGTAATGTCTTAGGATTATTAATCAAAGGAGTAAAATCTGTGATAGCTCCGAGGCCTAAAAATATTATAGGTGGCAAAATATTCCAAAAAGAAAGAGTGTAATAAAATATAACTCCAAATATTCCTGATGATTGATGAATTCCAGATGTTGAATCAAATACAGCCATCCCTGCCAGAGGAAGATTAGCTATTATAATTCCAAGTCCAATTGGAAGCAATTCATAAGCTTCCATATTTTTCTTTATAGCCAAGTACATAAAAAAGAAAGCTATTAAAAACATAACCAGGTTTTCCCAAGACAAATTATATATTCCGGTTGTTTTAATCCAATCAATAAATATATCCAAAATTACTCCATGTTTAGACTGATTTATAATGTTCTAATTCTGATTCAACCAAACTTACAGCCACTGAGGCAGCTAAGGCTTTATCATAATTGGAATCTTGTTTTTCACCTTTACTATTATTTAATTTCTTATCAAAATATTTAATAATTACAATAAAAAAGATAAGAATTGCTAATAACAAAAATGAAATTACAATTCCAAAAATTGTTAAATTAACCGCTGTATTTAACATTTCTCCACTAATAACTTAACTCCTAATTAATATATTTTGATATAGAACTATTAAAATAAAAAATTGTACAATATTTGAATACAATTCTCAGAAGAGTCTAATAGTTTTAATTTGAAAATTCAACCATTCAATACATCGGAGATAATATGAGTAAAAAAATTGATTTCAACTGTGATATGGGAGAAAGCTTTGGAATGCATAAACTAGGAATGGACGAAGAAGTTATAAAATATATAACTTCAGCAAATATTGCTTGTGGATTTCATTCAGGAGATCCAAACTGGATGAAAACAACCGTAGATCTGGCAATAGAACATAATGTAGAAATTGGTGCACATCCAAGTTTTCCAGACCTGGTAGGTTTCGGGAGGAGATTTATAAATTCAGATTACAATGAAATTAAAAATGATGTAATTTATCAAATTGGAGCTATTACTGCCTTTGTACCAAATAAAAAACTTCAGCATGTAAAACCTCATGGAGCTTTATATAATCAAGCATTAGTTAATGATGAAACAGCTAAAGCAATATGTGATGCTGTTTTACATGTAGATCCAGAGCTAATATTAGTTGTGCTATCGGAATCTAAATGGGCAGAAATAGCTAAAAGCATGGGCTTGAAAATCGGTAAAGAAGTATTTGCTGACAGGGCAGTAGAACCTGATGGAACATTAGTTTCAAGATCGAAAACAGGTTCGGTAATTCACGATGTTGATGAAGTTGTTGAAAGAAGTATAAGAATGATTATCGAAGGGAAAGTTGAAGCTATAGATGGTAGTACAATAACATATGACGCTGATACAATATGCCTACACGGAGATACTCCGGGTGCTGTAGACTTAGCCAAAAGACTTAAAAATGAATTTGAAAATGCAAACATTGAAATAACTAAACTAAAAGATATTATTAATGAATAAAATTTTTAACATTCCAAAAATAAAATTAGCTGGAGACAGTGCAGTAATAGTAGATATTGGAGACAGTATCCACCCTGAAGTCAATTCAAAAGTACATGACTTTTGTTCTACATTAGAAAATAACAAGCCAACATGGATAAGAGAAATAATACCGGCTTACAAAGGATTATTAATTTATTTTAATCCTTTAGGAATTGAGTTATCAGAATTAAATTTATATATTAATGAAAATTATAATAAAATCTCAGAGTCAAATATAACTAATAACAAATTGATAATAATACCAACATATTATGGGGGTGAATTTGGCCCAGATTTAAATAAAGTTATTAATCATACAAATTTATCAAAAAATGAAGTTATAAAAACACATTCATCAGTAAATTACCTGGTCTATGCAATTGGGTTCAGCCCAGGATTTCCTTATCTAGGAGGGTTGCCAGAAAAATTAAATACACCAAGATTAAAAAACCCAAGAATAAAAATACCTGCAGGTTCTGTAGCAATTGCTGAAACTCAGACTGGTATTTACCCATCTGCAACTCCAGGGGGATGGCAAATAATCGGAAAAACCCCGTTAAAATTATTTGACCCTAAAAGAACTCCTCCAGTTTTACTTAATCCAGGTGACAGAATAAAATTCGAACCAATAAAAAGTATTAAATTATATAAAACGCTAGAAAAGCAAATATCACTCAATAAATATAAAATTAAAACTGATGAAATCTGATCAAAAATCTACAATTATTATAGAAGAACCTGGCTTGTTAAGTACCATCCAAGATCTAGGGAGATTTGAATATCAAAAATATGGAGTGCCAACAAGTGGCGCATTAGATAGCTTAGCTTTTCAAATCGGAAATATATTATTAGGAAATCCTTCTAAAAATCCAGGAATAGAAACCACAATGATTGGCCCAAAAATAAAATTCAAATCTAATATGTGGATATGTATCACTGGTGCTCAAAGTTCTCCAATGATTAATGAGAATGAAATTCAAATGTGGAAACCTATATATGTAAAAAAAAATTCCATACTTACATGGGGATCACTCAATTGGGGAATAAGATCATATATATTATTTAATATGAATATGGAAATTGAAAAAACAATGGATAGTTACTCCACAAATACCAGTCTTGGAATAGGGGGATATAATGCTGGTTCTCCTTTACAAAAAGGAGATAAGATAAATTTAATTAATTCACTTAATTCAATACCATCACTAAACAATAATTTTGATTATACAAAACACTATATAAGACAAAACAATGATATAACTTTAAGAATTATACTGGGGCCACATGATGATTATTTCAGTCATAATGAAATAAGCAAATTCTTATCATCAGAATACTTAATAACTCCACAATCAAACAGAATTGGATATCGATTATCTGGGCCTAAAATTAAGCATGTTAAAAAATCTGACATTATATCAGAAGGAGGCGCACTGGGATCAATTCAAATTCCAGGAGAAGGGCAACCCATAATATTATTGCAAGATAGAGGTACTACCGGTGGGTATCCAAAAATTGCGACTATAGCAACCGTAGATATCCCTAAAATCGCTCAAGCAAAGCCAGGGCAAATTATTAAATTTAATAAAATAGACATAGAGGAATCTATATCTCTACTCAGATCTAATAAACAAATATTACATAATTTAAATTCTAACTATAATACAAATTATTTTATAAATATCGAAGACACCAATAAACAAATTACAATATTTGATCAAAATAAGAATAAAATTGCATCAACAAAAAACTCAGATCAAATTAAAAAATACAAATCATACTCCATGAATGCCAAATATAGAAAGAAAAAGTATTCATTTAAAATAAACATCGGATAATATTTAGAATAAAAAAACATATGGATTATTTAAACCCTATATACGAATGGCTTATAAAGCTTCCTTTTTATTATTGGATTATAGCAATATGCTTTTTGTCACTAATGGATTCAATCATAAGCCCAATTCCCCCAGACCCACTTATAATTTTATCAATAACCTATTTTCCGGAATATATAATATTTACAATAATATTAGTTACACTCTCAAGTTATATAGGCGGATTAATTAGTTACTTTTTAGCTATTAAAATTCATCAAAACTATAAAGGTTTCATAAATTACTTTATATCAGAAGAAAAATTTAATAGAACAAATAAAATATTTAATAAGAAAGGAAGTATTTTCATTCTCATTAGTTCTATCACGTTTATCCCATATAAAGTTGTCGCATGGTTATCAGGATTAATGAGATACAAAGTTAGTACTTTCAGTATTTACACATTAATTGGCAGATTTATAAGATACGGAACTGTAGGACTATTAAGTTATATTTTCGGAGACAATATTCAAAATATACTTGAAACAAGTTTGCAAATTTCAGATTACATAGCTTATTTATTGCTAGCTTTAATAATAATATATTTTACTTCTTGGTTCTTAATAAAAAAAATTAATATAAATCTAAAATAAACTACTATCAGAATTTTTTAAATTTGATAATACATTTACACAATGATCTATTTCACTTTCATTGTTATAGAAAAAAGGTGAAATCCTTACACAGCCTGGCCTACTATCCACAATAATTCCAGCTTTTTTCAATTCTTCTACGACAAAAGGTGGATTAGAACAATCCACCATAGTTATACTTGCGTGCCCATTTAAATCTTCCGGAACTCTTAAAGTAAAACCTAATTCAATTAAACTATTTACTAATAAAGAAGTAAGATAAAGTGTTCTATTCCTAATATTCTCTACACCTATTTCATTAATCAATTTTATACCCTGCTCTGCAGGATATACTGCACTTATAGATGGGGTCCCTGTTTCAAATCTTGATGCAGTATCTGAAAATTCAAGCGTATAAGGATCAAATTCGAATTGTCTCTTATGAGAATGCCATCCAGTTACTGATGGTTCAAGTTGATTAATCAGTTCTTTTTTAACATACATATATACAACACCGGATCCTCCTAACAGCCATTTCAGGCCACCTGATACAAATATATCTATATCTTTTTCTTTCACATTAATTGGAAGTTGTCCAGTTGCCTGATAATCGTCTAAGAAAAACAAAGCATTATTTTTTTTTGCAGCATTCATTATCTTTTCATAATCATTAATATATCCACTCAAATAATATACTCGACTAGTTGCAACCAATTTCGTTTTTTCAGATATATGAGATATGAATTTTTCCGTATCAACATATTGCATCGATTCTGATTTTACAATTTTAACCTTCCCCTGCCCTTTTAATTCCCTGCCCATAAAATTATGCGCTATAGTTGGAAAATCTAAATCAGAAGTAACAACTTCATCATCAGGATTTAAATCTATACAAGATGAAATTACTGCAATAGCCTGGGAAACGCTTGGCATTATTGCAATTTCATCCGGTGAAGCATTGATTAATTTTGCAAATTCTTCCTTAAGTGAATTAATTTTCGCTATCCAATCTGAATACCATGCAGATGCACCAAGTGTAGTCCATGTATCAATATAAGATAATAATGCATCCTTAGATTGATTAGATAACAAACCTAAAGAACAGGTGTTTAAATAATTAGTATTATCTAATGTAGGAAATTGATTCCTCAAATTTTGCCAATTAACATCGTCGGTCATAATAACTCCTTAAATTAAGATACTCTTATCTTACTATATTTACCAAGATCATTAAAATTGCCTTTATAAATATAAAATAGAACTTCTTGATTTCTGTAAACAAAAACAATCAAAGTAAATATAAGTCCTTGTAAAGCTATTGAATAACCAGGATCAATATAATCTGCAGATAAGCCATTAACAAAATTAAATAATGCCATACTCCCTCCAACATACATTGAATAAACACCTGCGATCCTCCCCCTAACATAATCTGGGGACATTAATTGTATTATTGTATGAACTATTATCATAAATCCAGTCTGACTAAATCCCATAAGTATAGTTGCAAAAAGCGAAAAATATAAATTTGATGAAAAAGACAACAAAATAGGCGCAATTCCACTAAGTAATGCATAAAAATAAAACAGTTTACCCTTTAACTTTTCATCTGCAGCACCAGCTAAAATCAATGATGTTATTAATGAACCAACGCCAACACACATCATAAGGTAACTCACTCCGCTACCTTCAGCACCCAATTTATTAACAGAAAAATATGGTAAGACTGATTCAAAAGACATTGTTAAAGTACAATGCAAAGCTGTAATGCCAATCACAACTAAAAATGGTTTCGTTGAATGCACAAATTTCAAACCTTCACCTAAATTCTTTATAAATGATTGGTTGCTCATCTTTCCTGTAGATTCATTTTTAATTAATAAAGCAAAAAAGAAACTTAATGCATAAAATCCTGTACAAATAAAAAATGCTATGTCAGTTCCAGTTAATCCTCCATTATCAGTATTAAAAATACTTAGAAATGGAGCTACTGCTAATGGACCTAATAATCTGGTAGCATGAACAGTAGACATATTCAAAGCAACTGCATTTAGCAATTTTTCCCTTGGAACTATATTGGGAACTAAGGATTGTCCGGAAGGCATTTGTGCGGCTCTAGCTGATCCCTGAATAAAAGCTAAAACAACTAAATGCCAAGGTAAAATAAAGTCTAAAAAGTATAATATGCTCAATCCAAGATTATGTACGAAATTAACAAAAAACATTATTTGCAAAATTTTCCTTCTCTGGAATTTATCTGCTAAATATCCAACAAAAGGTGTAACTAAAACTCGTGGAATCATTGCAGCAAAAGTAACTAATCCCACCAACATATTACTATCAGAAAGCTGGTAAACTACCCAACCTCTAACTACTATTAAAGCCCAATAAGAAGAACCTGCAAACAAACTTGCCAACCACATTTTTAAAAAATCCGGGTATTTTAATGAAGCAAAATAATCAATATCACTTGATTTTTTAGTATTTTCAGGTGTGTTTTTCAATTCAGCTCAACAAGAATGTTTAGTATTTAGGAAACTCTACTCCCATTTATAATAACAAACAAGGCAATTATGTAGTTTATAAGATAAATATATTGACCTATTATTTGATTTGTCTTAATATAATCTCTCTAATAAATGGGGACGCGTGGTTTCGACAGAAAATTTATGAGGCGGGATTGCAGGTCGAGGTCCATATTACTCGTTAAAATATGGAAAAAATTAACTGACAATAAACAGTTAGCTTTAGCAGCTTAATAGCTGCTACATTGCATAATACTTTCCCCGAGAGAATTATGTGGTGTCGAAAATCGGGGTATAGCTCTGAAAACCGGTGGTTCAGAGGAGAAATTTAGTCGGAAAGCTTGGATAAACTCTTTCTGATTGAAGTCTTCAAGCTTAATATCAATCAGATAAACCTGTAGATGTCCTAGTCCGAATGTTTTTTGGACGGGGAGTTCGACTCTCCCCCGTCTCCACCATAATATAACATATGAATCTAAACCTTAAAGATACAAAAATAATTTGGAGTATAGCACTACCCATTCTACTAGGCACATTATGGGATCCTGTAGTCAATATCATAGACATTTCTATAGCAGGTCATTTTGAAAATGAAAACTATCTAGCTTCTCTAGCTTACGGGAATAATATAATAAGTAATTTTTATTGGATTTTTGGATCATTAGGAATGGCTATCACTGGATATACTTCTCAAAAAGACGGGGGAAATCAATTAAATAAAATCTCAGAAGTATTAATAACTAGTATTTTATTTATGTTTACAATTTCAGTTCTTATTCTAATTTTTCAAAAACCAATTTGGATTCTATGTTCTCTTATATTTAATCAGAGTTCAGAAATTGAAAAAATCACAACAGAATATTTTTATATTAAAATCGTAGGAGTAGGACCTCATTTAATAATAATGATTTTAAGTGCTTGGTTTCTTGGAATTAAAAAACCAAATGTAATATTCAGAACATGGACTTTAATGGGAGTATCTCACATTATTATTGTTTTATTATTAACTAATTATTTTAATACAAAATTAAATGGAATAGGTTATGCAACAATAATTTCTCAGTGGTTAAGTTTAATTTATATTATTATTGAAATACCAATAAATTTAAAAAAAAGAAATATAAATTTCACAATCAATAAATTGCTACCTAAGAAAGATATTATATTATTAGGTGGTTCGTTTGGTAACTTGATGATAAGAACTCTTCTTCTTCAAACAGTTTATTTAGTCACTACATATATATCCAGCAGATTAGGAGCAACTGCATTAGCTTCAAATGGGATTTTCCTACAATTCATATTTTTCTCATTTATGACTATTGACGGTCCTACACATGCCTCAGCTCCTTTAATCGGAAAATATATAGGATCAAAAAATATAACAAAATTCAAATCTATTTATGACAATGCTTTAGTTTCAGCAGCAATTACTGGATTGTTATTTACTTTGACATATTTAATATTTGGCAAAAACCTAATTAATTTAGTTACCAATATTGAAGTTGTCAGATTAGAAAGTTACAAATATATAATGATAATAAGCATAATACCCTTAGTTTCCGTTCTGGCATTTCAATTAGACAGCACATTTTCAGGTATGTTAAAGACAAAAGAAATGAGAAATACTGTAATATATTCAACAATAATATTTTTATTACTCACATATTTTTTAACAAAATTTTGGGGGAATTATGGTCTATGGATATCGCATATAGTTTTTTTAGCATCACGAGGAATATTATTAAATAATTATTTAAATAAATATCTAAAAAATTTAGAATAATAATTAATCCAAATTAATTCAAAAAGTAAATTTATGAAAAACATTAAAACTCTACACGAAAACAACCAATCATTGTGGATAGACTTTATTTCTCGAGATTTACTTCAATCTGGTAAGTTAGAAATACTTATCAAAGAGAGAGGAATTACTGGATTAACCAGTAATCCTTCTATATTTGAAAAAGCAATATCAGATAGCACTGATTATGACGAGGATATAAAAAAATTATTAAAATTAAATTCTAAAATTTCCAGTTATGAAATATTTGAAAAGTTAAGCATATATGATATAAAAAAAGCTGCTGAATTTTTGCTAAATACTTATGAAAACACTAATCATTTAGATGGTTATGTTAGTATAGAAGTTTCACCCAAACTAGCTTACAAAACAAAAGAAACTATAGATCAAGCTTTGCACTTAAACAAAAAAATCAATATGCCGAATATAATGATAAAAGTACCTGCTACTGATGAAGGTATAGATGCAATCAAAATACTAACAAATATGGGATTAAATATTAATGCAACATTAATGTTTAATCAAAGACATTATAATAATGTAGCAAATGCATTTTTAGAAGGGACAAAAAATTATTCACAAAAACTACTTCCATTTTCTGTAGCCTCATTCTTTGTGAGTCGAGTTGATACAGAAATAGATAAATTGTTAGTAGATAAGGATAAAAATCATAAATTATTAGGAAAAACTGCAATAATAAATTCGAGACTTGCTTATATAACTTTTTTAAAAAAATTCCCTAATCAAAACAAAAAACCTTTACAAAAACCTTTATGGGGAAGTACGAGTACAAAAAATCCAA
>VFGQ01000065.1 GCA_009391605.1 SAR202 cluster bacterium | reverse complement strand
TATATCGAAAATCATCCACCCTTCTACCTCAAATCCTTTATTTAATTCTATGTGTCCATTTAAGAAAGGAGTATATTTGTCTAATTCAGATTCTTCAGTTGCAACTATGACTGAATTCACATATGGATCTATATTCCATCCTCTTGATCCTCCTCTATCTCCAAGTTCTGCTGCTTCAGTGTCAACAAATACAGGAACATGTGTTACAGAATCGTTTATTATTTTTAATTTTACAACTACCAATTTATTATTAGCAGATATAGGTTTGACTAATCTTAATTTTCCTGCAGTATCAGTAAATGTTATTCTATCCCTCACTATAGGTTGAGTAGCTCCAATAGCAATAGTGCGTCCTTTCCTGATTGAAAAATCAGAATCATCATTTTCACAACCTAACGTTGATAAGATTAATATAAACGTTATGAAGATTATTGGATATTTAATATATTTTTTTATGCGTTGTTTTAACATCATTATTCTATGAATTTTATTATTTTATATCTTTGTTATTATATTTCAACTGATGTTTCGTAGTTTAATTTTGAACTACGTTTTAAAATCATTTTAAGAATTTTTAAGAATTCAGTTATTTCTTCTTCTGTATTGTACCGACCAAGACTAATTCTTACAGTATTTAGAGCTAAATTAGCATTTATTCCAATAGATTGTAGTACGTGTGAAGGTTCTAGGGAATTTGTGGTACAAGCACTGCCATTTGATATGCAAATATCTTCTAAATCTAAAGCTGATATTAAATCATCAGCTCTTATATTTTGAAAAGTTAAATTAATTATGTTTGGTAAGCAATTTTCAGTATGCCCATTTATAATTGTATCTGGGAAATTTTGATTAATGTTATTTATAATTAGTTTCCTCAATCGGTTTAATTTTTTTGATAATTCTGGTTTTTCTTCATCAGCTAATTTCATGGCTGTTGCGGCACCTGAAATATATGCTATATTTTCAGTTCCAGATCTTTTTTGTCTTTCTTGACCGCCTCCTGTCATTTGTGATTCAAATGGGGTTCCATTTTTCATATATAAAACTCCAACTCCTTTTGGTCCATTAAATTTATGTGCTGAAATACTCATAAGATCTACACCTAATTTCTGAACATTTAAATTTAAAAAAGGAGCAGCTTGAATAGCATCAGTATGAAATAATGGGACTTTAGATTTAGATTTTTTTAGTTTAGTTAAAGTTTCACCTATTTCACTTATAGGATTTAATGATCCTAATTCATTGTTCCCATAGATGACTGAAATCAGAATAGTATCTTCTTTAATAGCGTTGAAAATAGATTCTTTTGATACTATGCCATATTTATCGGTTGGCAAATATGTTATTTCAAATCCTTGTTTTTCAAGTGCGAGACATGTATGTAATACTGCATGATGCTCTACTGCTGTGGTAATTATATGATTTCCGAAATATTTGAGTGATTGTGCAGGGCCTTTTATTGCCGTGTTGTCAGATTCAGTTCCTCCACTAGTAAAAATAATTTCATTTTCAGAACAATTCAATATTTCTGCAAATATTTCCCTTGATTTATCTATTGAAATTCGTGATTTCCTGGCAGGTTTATAAGGACTTGAAGGGTTAGCAAATGAATATTTCAATTCATGTGATATAACATTCAATACTTCTTCTCTGATTTGAGTTGATGCTGAATTATCTAAGTAAATCATATTTAATAATTGTTTATTTTTATATACTTATAAATTGTTATTGTAATAATATTATAATTGAATATTTTTATAATAAAATGATAATTGGAATATAAATATGACAAGAAAGAAAGAAAGAATTTCAAAGAACAATCCTAAATTAATTGTATTTGCTTTAGGTTTTATTGGTTTTATTATTGGAATAGCTTTAGGTGTTAATTTTGTTTCAATATTACTAATTACAATCATGCTTTTTTTATTAATGATGTATGTGAGAACATCAGATAATTATGGAGAATATAATATTGGAAGTAATTCTGTGAAATTTTTATCATCTGTAACATTTTTATTATGTTGGATAATAGGTTTTATGGTACATTCCTTATTGTAAATATAAATTAATAATATGTTTAGATCACTACTTTTATCTGTATTAGAAATATTATCTCTTAAAAATATATTTAATAAGATTAATAATTGTCACAATACAGAAGATTTTAAAAAATTAGCCAAATCAAAGTTACCTGCACCAATTTTTCATTATATTGATGGAGGGGCTGATGATGAAATTACTTTAAGAAGAAATACTGAAGCTTATGAACAATGTGATTTAGTTCCTAATGTATTGGCCGGAGTTGAGAATATAGATCTTTCTACAACAGTGATGGGACAGAAGATTGATATGCCTTTATTTTGTTCTCCCACAGCAGCTCAGCGTTTATTCCATCACGAAGGAGAAAGAGCAGTTTCAAAAGCTGCGGAGAAATTTGGTACTATGTTTGGGATTTCATCTTTGGGGACAGTTGGATTGGATGAAATTGGAAGCACTATTAATACTCCTAAGATGTTTCAACTTTATTATCATAAAGATAGAGGCCTCACTGAGAGTATATTAGAACAGTGTCATGAAGCGAATTTTGATGTTTTGGCTTTAACTGTAGATACAATTGTTACTGGCAATAGAGAAAGAGATCTTAGGACGGGATTTACTATGCCTTTAAGATTATCTTTAAGTAGTTTGATGAGTTTTGCTTTTCATCCTGCATGGGCAATAAATTATTTCACACATAAGAAATTTGATTTGCCAATATTAAAAGATCATATTAATGAAGCCAATTTCATTGTTAATTTAGGTGAATATTTTACAAGCATGCTAGATCAATCGATGAATTGGAATGATGCTGAAGAATTACGGAAAAAATGGGGGAAAGAATTTTGCTTGAAAGGAATAATGAGTGTAGAAGATGCTAAAAGAGCTGTTGATATTGGAGCTACAGGGATAATAATTTCTAACCATGGCGGTAGACAGCTAGACGGTAGCAGAGCCCCGTTTGATCAATTGTCCGAGATAGTTGATGCAGTAGGGGATAAAATTGATGTAATCTGCGAAGGTGGTATAACAAGGGGCACTCATGTTCTTAAAGCTTTAAGTTTGGGTGCCAAAGCATGTAGTGGAGGTAAAATGTATTTATATGCATTAGCAGCTGGAGGGCAAAAAGGTGTAGAAAAAGCTTTAGGTAATTTGCACTCGGAAATGATCAGAGATATGAAATTAATGGGTTGTACCAAAGTATCAGATTTATCAAGGAATAATATTCGTTTCAGATAAAGTTATCTTTAATAATATTATAAGCTTTGTCTTGAATTAATTTATCCGCATTATTTATTGCATATTCAATATCTTTCTCATCATTACATAAGGGGTATATTTTCTTAATTCCTTCCTTATATACTTTTTGATAATCTTTTCCAAGAATTCCGCAAATAGCAAATACTGGAATTTTGTGTTCTTTTGCTATTCTAGCTACAGCAATAGGTGCTTTATTATTTATTGTCTGAAAATCCATCTGACCTTCACCTATTATTACAATGTCAATATTTTGACAATGCTTTGCAAAGTTAAGATAATCTAAAATTATTTCAGATCCTGATTTGAGTTTTGCATTCAGGAAATACATTGCAGCTGCTCCAATTCCTCCAGCAGCACCACTACCTGGATGGTTTGATATTTCTTTTTTACTAATTGAATCTATTAAATTTCCGTAGTTTTTCATGTAAGAATCGATTAATTCTATTTCTTCTGATTTAAATCCTTTTTGCGGCCCAAATATATATGTTGCTCCATTAGGTCCATAAAGTGGATTATTAACATCGCAAGCAATCTGAAAAGAGGAATTGTAAATTCTTTTATCTATATCTTTTAAATCTATTGTGTTTAAACTACTTAAACCTTTAATTCCTCTTTTTATTTGTTTGTTATTTTTATCTTTTAATATTGCACCTAATGCTTCTGCCATTCCTAGCCCACCATCATTTGTAGCTGATCCTCCAATTCCAATGATGAAATTATTGAAACCATAATCTAAACATTCTTTAATAATTTCACCCATACCGTAAGTGGTATAAGTTAGAGGTTCTAACTTGTTTCTATTCATTAAAGCTAATCCAGATATTTGAGCCATTTCTATTACTGCAGTTTTATTATCTCCAAGAGCTCCCCATTTTGTTTTGATATTTTTACCATCTGGTCCTGTTGCAGTTGTTTCAAATATTTTCCCATTTGTAACTTCAACTAAAGTATCAAGGGTATCATCACCACCATCAGCCACAGGTAATTTGATAATATTGTGATTTGGATTAGCTTTGATTATTCCTTTCTCAATATTATTAGCTACTTCAATTGCAGAAATACTGCCCTTGAACGCTTGAGGAGATATTAATATATTCATATATTATAATTAATCATTAAAAATTATAATTATACTACTGAAAATATCTTAAAGAGTATACTGTTTATAGAGAGGAATTTTTGACTCATGGAATTGTAACTGCACCCCAACCTGAAGCTGTAGAAGTGGGATCTTTAATTTTACGGGATGGAGGTAATGCAGTTGATGCCGCTATTTCTAGCGCATTAGTTCAAACTGTTGTGGATCCTATGATGTGCGGTATTGCTGGTTTTGGATCACTTCAATTATATATGCCTGAAAAAAACTTTCATGGATTTATTGACTTTCATACTACTGCTCCCTCTTCAGTTAAAGAAGACATGTGGGAAGACCAGATTGCCTATGAGGCCCGAGATGGTTTTGGTTTTATATTAAAAAACAGAGCAAATGAAGTTGGTTATGAATCAATTATGACCCCAGGAACATTAAAAGGTTTTTATGAAGCTATTCAAGAATTCGGCACAATGACTTGGGCAGATATTATACAACCAGCTATTGATTTTGCCGAAGAGGGATTTACAATCAGTCCTGCTATAGATGAATTTTGGGTTCGTTCAGGCAGTCATGGAAAAATATCTATGAATGAAAAATTAAGAAAGAACGAAATGTCTAGAAAAATATTTTTAGATGAAGAAGGAAATCCTTATCCGGTAGGTACTAGAATAAAAAATATTGATATGAAACAAACGCTAGAACTCATAAAACAGGGTGGGGCAGATGTTTTATATTCTGGCGAAATTGCTAAAAAGATAAATGATGATATGAAATCTAATGGAGGATTTCTTTCTGGTACTGATTTAAAAGACTATAAAACAATCCGAAATGAACCTTTATGGGGAAATTATAAAGATTTAAAAATTTCTACAAACCAACCTCCTGGTGGAGGAATTATGGTAATACAAATGTTAAATATTTTAGAGCATTTTGATTTGAAATCAATGGGACATAATAGCCCTGAATATATAGCTACTGTTGCAGAAGCAATGAAATATGCGACTATTGATAAAGATTCTAAAGTAGGAGATCCATTATTCACGGATGTTCCTATTGAGCAAATCACTGATTCTAATTACGCTTTTAAAATATCTGAACTCATAAAACAGGGTAAAAAAGCTAATATTGTCAGATATGCAGAAATAAAAGAATCCGAGGATACTACCCACATGGCTGTTATGGACGACAGTGGTAATATTGCATCTATGACACATTCTCTTGGAATGCCATCAGGGATAATAACAAAAGAACTTGGTTTTATGTATAACGGCTGTATGAGTTCATTTGATCCGAGACCAGGAATGCCAGCTTCTATTAAACCTGGGAAAAGAAGATTTACTGGTATGAGTCCAACTATTGTGTTTAAAGATGATAATCCTTATATCATTGTTGGAGCCCCTGGAGGGACATTTATAACAATGGGAATATTGCAAACTCTTCTTAATGTAATAGAATTTGATATGAATATGCAAGAAGCAGTATCTGCTCCTAGATTTACAGCAAATAGTAACGCTATTGATGTTACAAATCGTATACCAAGATTTATAACTAAAGAATTAGAGGCAAATGGTTATGAAGTAATTCGAAACCCATTTAGTTATGGATTTGCAGGCGTTCATGGAATAAGAGTTAAAGATGGAATTTGGGATGGTGGTGCTGATCCAGGCAGGGATGGAATGGTTTTAATTGTTTAAATTAAACAACGATGATATTGAGTTTTATTATTAAGAATTTCATTATTCTATTTAAATAGTACTTTTTAAATATTATTTGCTAATTTTATTACATAAATATAGCCATTAAATACTTGTGATGAAATTAATATATTCTTATATTACAACTTGGATTAATGATAATTACAAAACAGAGGATATTTTAATGAATATAGAAGATATAAAGAAAGAAGTAGAATCAAGAATAGATAGT
>VFGQ01000110.1 GCA_009391605.1 SAR202 cluster bacterium | reverse complement strand
ATTGAATATTTAAATACTTCTGGAAATTCATCAGCACTTAATAGAATATTAATTACATTTGAAATGCCTTTAGGAGAAATTCTAATAGGATTTTATGATCATTTAAAATCTGTTACACAAGGTTATGGGTCTATGGATTATGAAATAATTGGATTTAAACAAACAAACCTAGCTAAAGTTGATATTTTAATAAATCAAGAGAAAATCGATTCATTAAGTACTTTCATTTCAAAAGAAAAATCATATTACTATGGTAAAGAATTAGTCTCAAAATTAAAAGAATTAATCCCCCGACAATTATTCGAAGTTCCAATTCAAGCTGCAATAGGTAGTAAAATCATTGCCAGGGAAACTGTAAAAGCACTTAGAAAAAACGTAACTGCAAAATGTTATGGCGGAGATATTACAAGAAAGAAAAAACTTTTAGAAAAACAAGCTGAAGGTAAAAAAAGATTGAAAAAATTAGGTAAAGTTGAAATTCCACAAGAAGCATTTTTATCTATTCTAAATATAAACAGATGACTAATTATTCCAAAATATATAAAAATACTCATGAAGCTTTAAAAGAAATACAATTATAAATTAATTTAATGAAAAATAAGAACTACTCTCATTTTTGCTAACTTCCAATGCCACTCCAAATGATTCTTTTAATGACTCAAGGTGAGTAATAACAATAATTTTTTTAAATTTATAATTTTCTGAATTACTAACTTCCTGTATAGCTTCTCTTAGTCTATCTTGTCCAATTTGGTCTTGCGAGCCAAAACCCTCATCAATAAATAATATTGGAGATCGAACGCCTGATCTTAATGAAACCAACCTAGATAAAGCAATTCTAATCGCAAAATCTATTCTAAATGATTCTCCTCCACTGTATGTTTCATATTCTCGTACAGCGCCATTTTCATCTCCAATAATAATGTCTATTTCTTGAGAATAATCCTCAGTATTTTTTAATCTTCTGCCTTTTCTAATTTGCAAATTAATTGACAATTGATTTTCAGTTAAATAAGACAATAATTTATTAGCTTCCAATTCTAAGCTAGGTAAAACATTTTCTATAATTAAAGCCTGAATACCATTTCGACTAAAACTTAATTCAAGAAATTTTAAATCTTCAGACTTAAGATACAAATCCTTATTATTGCTTAATGTTTCATCTAAATATTTTTCTTTTGAAATTAAAAATTCAAAGCTATTTTGTTTTATCATCAATGATTTTTTCAAATCATCTAAAGATAAATCGATATTTTCCGCCAAGTCAGGTTTGATATTCAATGAATTAATGTCATGGTTTATGGTTGTTATATTTTTTTCCAATGCTTCTATTTGGTTTTTTATTATTACTGAATCATTTTCTAGAGTATTTACTGTAACTTGATTTTCCCTTATTCTCTGTTCAGCTTGGGTCAAAAGTAAAAGATTTTTTTCAGATTCTGATTTAAAATCAGGAACTTCATTTATTAACACATTAAATCTATCTTGATTAAATTTCAAATCTTCTAAAAGTAAATTTAACTCTAAAATTTTATTTTTATTGATTTTAATCCTTGAATCATTTTCATATAAATTCTTTGAATCATTCATCAAATTTTTATAAATTACAATCTGTTTTTTATCTGCATCTATTTCTTTTTCAATTCTAATACAATCGTTATTTAATAAATTTATAGAACTATTTAAATTAACTAATTTTTGATTAGTGTTTTTGTATTTATGTTGAATATTAGAAAAATTTTCTTCCGATTCATCTAATTTAATTTTAATTCCACTTATATCTTTATTATTTGATTGAATATTGTTAGTTAAATCCAAAACAATAGATTGTCTTGATTCATCATCCAAACCTGATTTACATAATGGGCAAGTTTTATGCTCCTCTTGTAATAACATCAATTTATTTTCATGGTCTTTGTTCGAAGTTTGTAAAGTCACTAATTTATTTTTAAATTGTATGATTTCAGAACTAAATTTATCAGATAAATCAAAATAATTTTGATTTAATTTATTTAATTGATCTAAATCAACTTTATTATTAGTCAAACTTTTCTTCTTATCTTTCAGTAATAAATCAGTATGATTAATTTTATTATTTAAAATATCTACATTATTATTTAAATTTCTTAATTCTATATCCAGTTCATTTGTTCTGAAATCCATTTCATTTTGCAAAATATTTAATTGGTCATTAATATCTTGGTATTTGCGAGAAGCAATATATAAATCATCTAATTCTTTTTGTTTTCCAATCGCTTCATTATGTTTATTCTTGATACTATCAGAATGAGTTAATAAATCATTATCTTTCACTAAAAGTATATTTAAATTATTTATCATATTGATCTTATTTTCATAAGAACCTGAAAGTAATTGTTTGTTAGATTGAAGATCTGAGATATCATTCATATATTTATTATGAAGTTGAAGGTTTTGTTGGAATTGAAGTTTTTGATTATTCAAACTTTCTATCTTCTGATTTAAAATTACAATTTCTTTTTCAATAAAATTAGTTCCATTATTATTTGGATCTAAATCAAATATCTCTGATCGTGTTCTTTTAACTAGAATATTATTCGCATTTATTGAAGCATCTGTATTACGCAAAATATTCCTAGTATAGTCTGCTAAATTTTGATAATAATTCAAATTCAAAATAGCTGACAAAATATCTTTCCTCTCATCCGGTTTTGAGGTAGTAAATCTGTCTGCATTCCCTTGCATCAAATATGAAGTGTTAACAAATGTTTCGTAATCCATATTAACTAAATTTATAATCTGCTTCTGTGTTTCGGGAATAGTATCGCTGCTTATAGACACATAATTACTACCATCATACTGTTGTAAATCTAAAATAGATCCACCTGATTTTGCACGTATAGATCTTAATATTCTATATTTATTATTTAACTCAGAATCATCAGAAATATAATCAATAAAAAACTCAAAATCAACCACCATATCATTTTCACCTTTTGTAATAAGATCTTTTGAAAGTAAAACTTTTGTTTTCCCCCAAATGACCCATGTGATAGCTTCAAGTAAAGCTGATTTCCCATTTCCATTATCACCGGTAATACATGCTACATCAAATTGATCAAAATCTAAGGTTTCAGTTGTGCCTCTATAGCACATAAAGTTTTTTAACTTTAATTTAGATGGAATCATAAATTTTCAAAGAATTAATCATTAACATCATATCTAAAATCACAAAAATCATCACCTTGCATCAATGTTTTTGTTCTTTTTAACTTAATATTTTTATTGAACCCTTCTACTAATGTAAAATCTCTATTACATGAAAGATCAAAACCTAAATCCTGTATCCCCATTTCTTTATACATTTCAGCATATTTACATCTTGTAACATTGTAATGATAACTCTTATTATCTTTTTTTATTATATCTGTCTCTAAAGAGCCGTCTCTGGTCCAAGGTTCCTGTCTTTCTATAAACGCATTTAAAGAATTACCATTTAATTTTGACAAGTCACGTCCTTGTTCTATTGCCACTCCTTTTATTACTTCTCTAATTATATGTTTGGATTTTTTTTCACCGAATTCTGCGCTTAAATATTTTTTAAATTGAGTAATCAATCGAGCTTCAATTTCTCTTCTTAACAAAATCCCTATTTTTTGATTTATCTGATTATCAGAAATATTGTCCATTTTTATTCCTCAAAATAATCTTTTAAAGGACTTATATTATACTGAAAATCTTTTTTATTTACACTTTCAAGAGATGCTTGAGCGCCATCAAGAGAAGTAAAACAAGGTATATTTTTTTCAGTTGCAGCTCTTCTTATATCAAACCCATCTTTTACAACCTTACTTTCACCTGTTACAGTGTTGATCACAGCATCTACCAAGCCATGATTGATAACATCCACTACATTTGGATGAAGTCCTGTAAAAACCTTAGGAACAGAGCTCACTTCAAAGCCTAATTCTTTAATAACTGTTGATGTTCCTTCGGTAGCTAAAATATTAAAACCTTTTTTATTTAATTCTTTAACAATATTTATTACATCATCTTTATCTCTATCAGCCACACTTATTAAAACAGTTCCTTCTTTAGGCATAGCCATACCAGATGAAATCAAAGCTTTATATAACGCAGAATTAAAATCAGTATCAATTCCCATTACTTCTCCAGTTGATTTCATTTCAGGCCCCAAAGTAGTATCCACGCCAATTAATTTTGACATTGAAAAAACTGGAGCTTTAACAGCAAATAAATCTTCATGGTTACCTAATCCATTTTTATATCCTAATTCTTTCAATTTTTTGCCTGCCATCACTTTGACTGCCAAATTAACCAAAGGTACATTTGTAACTTTAGAAATAAAAGGAACCGTCCTGCTTGCTCTTGGGTTAACTTCAAGAACTAGCACTTCACTCATGGAGCTTGAAGGATTTTGATTAAGAACATATTGAATATTAAGTAATCCTCTGGCTCCCAGATTTAAAGCTATTTTAGTTGTGTATTCTACTATAAGTTCTATTTGTTCCTTACTTAAACTAATGGGAGGAAACACAGCCATTGAATCACCGCTGTGCACCCCTGCTCTTTCTATATGTTCCATAATACCCGGGATAAATACAGTATCACCATCACATACAGCATCTACTTCTATTTCTTTACCTAATATATATTTATCAATTAATACTGGCCTTCCTTCTCCGGCAGAAAAAGCATCATCTAATAAACTTTCCAATTCATCTTCTTTATAAGCAATATCCATAGCTCTCCCACCTAAAACAAAACTTGGCCTTACTAATACTGGATAACCCAATTTTTTTGCAATAGTAATTGCTTCACTAATATTTGAAGCTGTCGAGCCCGGAGGATTAGGGATATTTATATTATTTAAAAATTGTTCGAACAAACCTCGATCAGAAGCTGTATTAATTGCATCCACAGGAGATCCAAGAATTTTGTAATTATTATCATCTATTTGGGATGATAGATTTATCGCTGTTTGTCCGCCAAATTGAACAATTGTGTGTATTTCTCCATCATTATTTTCATTATCTATAATATTTGCGACTGATTCAAAATCTAATGGCTCAAAATACAAACGATTACTTGTATCAAAATCAGTAGAGACTGTTTCAGGATTAGAATTAATCATGATACTTTTATAATTTATATCGTTTAATGCCCAGGCTGCGTGTACTGAGCAATAATCAAATTCAATTCCTTGCCCAATTCTAATTGGACCACTTCCAAAAACAGAGGCTTTGTCTCCTTTTAAAGCAATAGCTTCATTTTCAGTTTCATATGTACTATAAAAATAAGGTGTTAAAGCTTCAAATTCAGCTGCACAAGTATCAACCATTTTATAAACTGGTAAGATATTTTTTGATTTTCTCAAATCTCTAATATAATTTTCATTATTTCCTGACAATTCTGCAATAACTTTATCACTAAACCCCGATCTTTTTAAATCATAAATCTTATCCTCAAAATCGCTGGAATTTTTTATTAAATTTTCATTTTGAACTATATTTGAAAATGCATTTAAAAACCAAAAATCAATTCCGGTTAATTTATTTATGCTCTCAATACTTTTTCCATTTCTCAAAGCAAAAAACAAAGCCCAAAGTCTTTCGTCATTTGGTTCATAAAAATCTTTTTTATCTAAATCTGAAATACTCCATTTAGGATTTTTCCAAAGAATTGATTTCGCAGTAATTTCCAAACCTCTCACAGCTTTTAAAAAAGCTGATTCAAAAGTTCTATCAATGGCCATAACTTCACCGGTAGCTTTCATTTGAGTACCTAAAGTTCTATCTCCATATAAAAATTTATCAAAAGGCCATCTAGGAATTTTAACAACACAATAATCTAAAGCAGGTTCAAATACGGCTTTAGTTTTACCGGTAATGGCATTCTCAATTTGATCTAAAGTCTTACCTATAGCAATTTTTGCGGCTACTCTTGCAATTGGATAACCAGTAGCTTTACTTGCTAAAGCTGAACTTCTGCTTACTCTGGGATTAACTTCTATAACATAATAATCATCAACAACATTTGCTTCCTTTTTATCATTAGGTTTAAGTGCGAATTGGACATTACATCCTCCTTCGACTCCTAAATATCTGATTATTTTTAAACTTGACGTCCTTAATAATTGATACTCTTTATCTGTTAATGTCTGACTAGGAGCAACGACTATACTATCACCTGTATGAACTCCCATAGGGTCTATATTTTCCATATTACATACAGTAATACAATTATCTTTTGAATCTCGCATAACTTCAAATTCAAGCTCTTTCCACCCAATCAAAGATTTTTCAATTAAAATTTGATTAATTGGGCTATATTTAATCCCTGATTCTGCAATCTTTTCCAATTCTTCTAATGTATGTGCCATACCGCCACCTGTTCCCCCAAGCGTAAAAGCAGGTCTTACCACTACTGGTAATCCAATTGAAATTGCAATTCCCTTTGATTCTTGCACCGAATTAGCTACAGCACTTTCAGGAACTGGTTCACCTATTTCTTTCATCAACTTCTTAAATCCCTCTCTGTCCTCAGATTTTTCTATTGTTTCAATAGGAGAGCCTAATAATTTTATATCATATTTTTCAAATATTCCTGCGTGATGTAAATCCATCGCTAAATTTAAACCAGTCTGCCCACCCAAAGTAGGGAGAATAGCATCAGGTTTTTGTATTTGAATTATTTTTTCTATTGATTCAACTGTCATAGGTTCTATATAAACAACATCAGCAACATCCATATCAGTCATGATTGTTGCAGGATTTGAATTTAATAATATAGTTGTAACACCTTCTTCTCTAAGAGATCTGCAAGCTTGAGTGCCAGCATAATCAAATTCAGCTGCCTGTCCTATAACAATGGGGCCTGAACCTAGTATTAAAACTTTCAAATATTTTTCCTTTTTACACTCATCATGTTTATAAATTCATCAAAAAGATATTCATTATCCTGTGGGCCAGGAGATGCCTCAGAATGATATTGAATACCCATAATAGGTAATTTTTTATGTTTTATTCCAGAAACAGTATTATCATTTAAATTAATATGCGTAATTTCAATGTTTGGATTAATAATTTCCGAAGATACTGCATATCCATGATTTTGAGCAGTAATATATACTCTATCATTTGCTATATCCTTAACAGGCTGATTTCCACCACGGTGTCCAAATTTAAGTTTATATGTATCTGAATCAAAAGCTCTAGCTATTATTTGATGACCTAAACAAATACCAAATATAGGATAATTATTTAAAATCAATTTTACTTTTTCAACTAAATAATCCATATTCTTCGGATCACCTGGCCCAGGTGATATCAATATTCCATTAGGAGAAAAATTTTTCAAATCATCCACTGTAAAATCTGGTGAAAATACTCTGATTTGGCATCCACGTTTATATAATAATTTCAGAATATTTTCTTTAACTCCACAATCTATAACAGCAACTTTGTATTTTTGATTAATATTTAAATTTTTACCATACTTTTTATTTAAATCTTTTCTATTACTAATTCCTTTAGCTAAATCAAGGGAATCATAATTAGGAATTGATTTCAAATATTCAATTCCTTTAGAAGGATCATTTCCTCTTACAATTAATCCATTCATAACACCTTTAGATCTAATCTTTCTCACAACAGCCCTAGTATCAATCTCAGATATACCCATAATTTCATATTGTTTTAAAAATTGATCTAAAGTTCTTTTAGAACTTATATGACTAGGAAAATTTTCATTCTTTCTAACAACGTAGCCAGAAACTTGAATTTCATCTGACTCATTAGTTTCATCATTTATTCCATAATTACCAATTAAGGGATAAGTCTGAACAACAATTTGTCCTTTATAAGAAGGATCAGTCAATATTTCTTGATACCCAGTCATAGAAGTATTGAATACTACTTCACCAAAAACTAAATTACCATATCCAAAAATATATCCCGGATAATAAGTTTTGTCAGATAAAATCAAATATCCTTTATCCATTATGTCCCTTACCATCAGAGTAAACAACTTCTCCATCTACAAGGGTTTGCAAAATCTTCCCTTTAAAATTAGTACCTTGCAACGGGCTATTTTTACCTAAAGATACAAAATCTGAAATATCAACTTCCCACTCTTTTTTCAAATCAATAATTACTATATCTGCAGGATAACCTTTAGTTAATTTACCTAGTTTTTTCCCTAGAAATTCAGCAGGATTTGAAGTTAAACATTTCAATAATTTTTCCAACTTTATATCTTTTGAATAAAATAATTGTAAAACCGATCCTAAGGTAGTCTCAAAATTACTTATACCAAAAGCCGCTTGATTCAAAGTAGTCATTTTATCCTCATAGCCATGAGGGGCGTGATCCGTAGCTATAATTGAAATTAAATCACTATTAATTCCTTCTATTAGAGATTGAATATCGGATTTAGTTCTTAACGGAGGAAATACTTTTGCAAAAGTATTATAAGCATTCTCAGAAATTTGTTTTCTGTTTTGATCATCAGGGCCAAGAATAAAATCTTCTGTTATTGTGAGATGATGAGGTGTAACTTCTGCAGAATAATTAATTCCTCTTTCTTTTGCAATTTTCAGAACATCTACCGATTGAGCTGCACTTATATGGCAAGCATGATATAAACCACCAGTTAATTCAGTTAAAAAAATATCTCTTGAAAGCATAGATGCTTCAGCAGCATTAGGTATCCCACTACAGCCTAATCTTTGAGCTAAGAATCCGTCATTCATCACTCCTTCCGCACGATAATTAATACCTCTATCATCACAATGATTCATTATAGGGCGGGAAACCATTTTAGAATATTCTAGTGACATTCTCATAATATTAGAATCTTGAATAGGTTCTCCATCATCACTAAAACCTATAACACCTGAATCTGCTAAAGACTGCATCTCTACTATTTCTTTACCCTTTCTGTTTATAGTAACAGCGCCAATTGGATGTACTTTTATAATAGAGCGCTGTTTACATAAATCTTGAAAATAATCTATTGAATCTTTAGAATCTAAAGCTGGGATAGTTGTTGGCATAGCACAAATAGTAGTAAATCCACCTTTTGAAGCAGCTCTAGTACCTGTAGCTATAGTTTCTTTATACTCATAACCAGGCTCTCTTAAATGAGAATGTATATCAATAAAACCTGGGCTAACTATATAATTGCTAGCATCTATTATTTCTATATCAGCATCTGATATTTCTATATTTCCCACATCTTGAATTACACCATCTATAATTAAAACATCTTGTTGTTTTATCTTGTTAGATATACCATCATAAACTTTTCCATTCTTAATTATTTTTTTCATCTACACTCCATATCAAATAGAATCCAAAGTATGATCGCCTATTAATATAATTAACAAAGCCATTCTAATTGCTACACTATTCATAACCTGTTGATTAATTAAAGATCTATCTGATTCACTTACGTACCCATCAATTTCAACTCCTAAATTCATGGGGCCAGGATGTAAAATTTTAGCTTTGTCAGGGGCATATTTAAGGCTTTCATTTGATAACTTAAACATTCTTGTATATTCATTTATATTAGGGAAAACCAAACTAGCTTTTCTTTCAAATTGTGTTCTTAAGGTCATAATTAAATCACTTTCTGACAATGCATCCTTTAAATTACTTGTATACATAATTGCAGGATAATTACTTACATCACTTCCAGATAAGTAATTTGCATTCATTGTTGTGGGTGAACAAAAAGTAACTTTAGCACCCATAGTACTAAATCCCAAAACAGCAGATCTTGAGACTCTGCTATGAATATTATCTCCCAAAATAGTAAGGTTTAATCCTTCAATTTCTCCAATTGATTTATATATTGTATAAAGATCAATAAGTGTTTGAGTAGGATGTGCATGAGATCCATCTCCAGCGTTAATGACTGGTATCTGAATATTTCTAGATACAAAATATGGAGCTCCAGAATCAGAATGTCTTATGATCAGAATATCAGCTCCAATAGATTCTAAAGTTTGAACAGTGTTTATAAATGACTCACCTTTCTCGTCGCTGCTACCACTTGAAGAAACATTAATAACATCAGCAGATAAAATTTTACCCGCATTTTCAAAAGACACTCTTGTCCTAGTACTTGGTTCTGAAAAATAATTAATAACTGTTTTTCCACGTAATACCGGAACCTTTTTAACAGGGCCATTTAAAATTGAAGATAATTTTTCTGCAAATTCAAAAATATATAAAATATCATTTTTAGACAATTGATCTATATCAAGTAAATTATTTAGTTTATTATCTGCTATCATGATATTTCCACTCCATCTTTTCCATCAATTTCAGTAATTAATACATTTACTTTTTCATTTCTGGATGTAGGAATATTCTTACCAACATAATCAGGAGATATAGGTAATTCTCTATGCCCTCTATCAACCAAAACAGACAATTGAATACTTGAAGGCCTGCCATAATCCATTAAAGCATCCATTGCGGCTCTAACGCTTCTACCAGTGAAAAGTACATCATCAATTAAAATAACATTAGAATTATTAATATTTAAATCAATAATTGTTGGACTTATATCAGTTTTAATTTTTAAATCAGTATCATCTCTGTAAAAAGAAACATCTAATTGTGCTGTAGGTATTTTAATACCTTCAATATTTTCAATAAATCCTGATATTCTTTCAGCCAAAGGCACTCCTCTAGTATGCATTCCTATCAAAATTAATTTATCTGGCCCAGAATTTTTCTCTAATATTTCATGAGAAATTCTTTTTAGCATCCTAGAAAAATTCTTAGAATCTATTATCAATTTAGCCATAGTTATAAGACAAATCCAATAATAGCTGAAGAAAAATTTCGCAACTGAAATTTCATCAAATTATATCTCCTTATTGATATCTCTGTATCAACTTAAAGGTTAATAAACTTCTAATAGTATATATTTATTTCTAAATAATTTCAAATAATCAGAAAATCATATAAAATATATTTGAATAATAAATCAAAAAAATGTTAACTAATGATTATTGGTGTCCCAAAAGAAATTAAAAATAATGAAAATAGAGTTGCTATAATCCCCGAAAAAGCAGCTATCTTATCTAAACAAAATCATAATATTTTAATTGAATCAAATGCAGGTACAGCTGCAGGATATCCAGATAAAGATTATGTAAATTCTGGATGTACAATAATTTCAAATGTTGAAGAAATATATAAAAATGCAGAATTAATAACTAAAGTAAAAGAACCTCTCGAATCAGAATATAAATATTTAAATAAAAAATCCATACTATTCACATTTCTACATCTGGCTGCCAACAAAAATCTGGTAATGAATTTACTAAAATCAGAGATGACTTCTATTGCTTATGAAGCTATTACAAAAAACGGCAAAACTTTTCCACTATTAAAACCTATGTCAGAAATTGCTGGTAAACTAGCTCCTCAAATAGCTGCAAATTTCTTACAAAAACAATATGGTGGCCCAGGGTTATTAATAGGAGGGACCAGCAATATAAACCCATTAAATATCTCTATAATTGGTGCTGGAATAGTGGGATATAATGCAGCAATCATATCTAAAGGTATGGGTGCTAATGTCACAATATTTGATATAGACAACAATAAGTTATTAAATATAAAAAATTATGATAAAAAAATTAAAACTCAACTTTCATCAAAAGAAAATTTAACAAAATATCTTCCCTCATCAGATATTATAATTAATGGTATATATATCCCGGGTTCACAAACACCAAAAGTTATTGATGAAAATATACAAAAAATAATTAAAAAAAATGCCTTAATTATAGATATTGCAATTGATCAGGGCGGTGGTGTAACAAATTTAAATTCAACTTCACATGATAAACCTATTGTAAAATTAAACCATTTCTACGGTTATGCTGTACCTAATATGCCAGGAATTGTACCTAAAACAGCAAGCCAAGCTCTTAATGATGCTACTCATAAATATATTGAACTGATTGCAAATCATGGATTTGAATCATGTTTAATTAATAACAAAGAAATATTTAATGCTGTAAATACTTACAAAGGAAAATTAACAACAAAGCCTGTTTCTGAATCATTAGATTTAAATTATAATTCCTTAGACAAAATAATTAAATGAAACTATTATGAATATCACAAAAGAAGCAATCAAAATACTGGAAGGTAAAAATTTTGCTAGTTTAGCCACAATAAACAGCGATGGATCACCACAAGTATCAGTTGTATGGATTGATTACAAAGATAATCATATATTGATAAATACAGCAAAGAATAGAATTAAAACAAATAATATGGAAAGAGATCCCAGGGTTTCAATATCAGTAACAGATGCACAAAATCCATATTACCAAATAACATTTAAAGGAATAGTTAAAAATATATCTGAATCTAACGCTGATGACCATATTCACTCTTTAGCAAAAAAATATCTTAATCAAGACAAATATCCTATTTCAGATAAAGAAATTAGAGTGATAGTTAGTATTGAGCCACTAAAATTTTATATCATGTAATGAACACTATTTATATAATTAAAAAAATATTAAAAGTTGTGAAATAAAAAAGAGAGATTCATATGTCTATAATAAAAAATGAATACTACAATAAACTTGGAATCAGAAGAGTAATAAATTGTGCTTCATATCTCACAATGCTTGGTGGAAGCATTATGCCAAAAGGTGTAATAGATGCTATGGAAAAAGCATCTGAATGGTTTGTTGACATGAAAGAATTAAATATGGCAGCAGGAGAAGTAATTGCTGAATTCACTGGTGCAGAAGCAGGACTTGTAACTGCAGGTGCTGCATCAGCATTAATGCTACAAACTGCAGCTTGTATAGCCGGATCAAATCCAAAATATATAGACCAATTACCAAATACTGACGGATTAAAAAATGAATTTATAATTCACAGATCTCACAGGACAAATTATGATCATAACTATAGAAATGCGGGAGCTAAATTAATAGAAATTGGAAATACTGGCGGAACAAATGAATGGGAACTTGAATCAAATATTAATGAAAAAACCGCTGGAATAATCTATGTATATGGGCCAAAACAGGCTGGCGCTATTGAAATTGAAAAAGTAATCGAAATAGCAAACAAACATTCAATACCAGTTATAGTAGATGCTGCTGCATTATTACCCCCTCCTGAAAATTTACGACGATTTATTTCTATGGGCGTTGATATGGTTGCATACAGTGGCGGTAAAGGCTTAAGGGGCCCTCAGTCAACAGGGATTTTATGTGGTAAAAAACATCTAATTGATGCAGCTTTCTTACATTCAGCGCCAAACAATGAAGGAATAGGCAGAGTTGCCAAAGTATCAAAAGAAGAAATTATAGGATTAATTACAGCATTAGAAATTTTCATTGATACAGATCATTCTTTAATTATGAAAAAATGGGAAAATGATTGTAATATAATTTCTGATTCAATCAAAAGTGTCGATTACCTTAAGGTATCTTTTATCAAAGCCCCAGATAATCCTGAAGATATAAATGATGAGGAATCTACACATCCTTATTTAATAATCTCTTCAAAAAATCACAGCGATAGCGAAATTGAAGAATTACTTGCTGAAGGGAACCCTTCAATTAGAGTGAGAAATGGTTTTGACACAGATGGAGTAAAAGTATTTACATCTAATTTACAGGAAGGGGAAGCAAAAATAGTAGCTCAAAAAATACTAGATGCCTTAAGCTGACAAATGCTGCAAATATTGATTCACGTAATCAAATCCTATGGAATCAATAAAAGCATCCTGCAAACGTTTAGTTATTTTACCAGGCACATCTCCTTCTCCGATTTGTCTGCCATTAACAGTTCCAACAGGTACTATGCAAAAACTTGTTGAAGTAATAAAAATCTCATCAGCAGTAAATGCATCGTAAGTATCAAGATCTTTTTCTGTTAATGTCATTCCTAAACCTTTAGCTAATCCCATCGCATCAGATCTACCAATACCAGCTAATACAAATTGCTCTTTTGGAGTAAAAATTTCATTATTTTTAACAAGAAAAATATTTGCTCCTGAACCTTCTGTAATATTTCCATTTTTATCAAGTAAAACTGCTTTGGCGTTTTTATCTATATTATGTACTTCTAAATCAGCCATAGTAAAATTAATATATTGATTAACTTTTGCCCTTGGGCTTAATGCGTCATGAGCTGTTCTTCTAACAGATGGGAAAATAATAGGCATACCCGAATCATAAAAATTTGCTCTTTGCTTAAATGGAATATTTGTACAATGAATAATAACATTTGGTACCTGTTCCCCTTCTTTATTAACAGCACCTCTGGTAATTCTTAAAAAAATCCAATAATCTTCATTGTTACCTAACAAGGGAACATTCATATCTAGCAATTGTTGCGAAAATTTAACAAGTTCTTCTTTTGTATAAGGAGATTGAATCTGCATATAATTTAATGACATGAAAAATCTATCTACATGCTCTTCTAATTTATAAACATTTCCAGAAAATGTTCTTGCTGTATCAAAAACAGCATCCCCTTGTGTAAATCCTGAGTCATTTATTGGAATCACTGCATCTTTATGTGTAACAAATTCACCATTTATAAATGTATATAAATCTTCTATATTTGGCATCATGACCCCCCGTTTTTTTAATGATTATACTTCCTTTTATAATGAAAAAGATAGTGTTGGATTATCCCGCTATATTTACCAAAATAATTTTGGCCCCATTTTCGTTTATTAATTAATGACATTTTTTTATTTAATCCATAATCTTCAACCAATAATCTTTCTACCCACAAATCAACTGGGAATGCATTATATTTTTTTAAAGAATATATCAAAACACAATTCGCAACTTTGTCCCCTACACCTGGGAAAGTTAATAAAAACTTTAATGAATCGAAATAATCTTCATTATAAAAATCTGATAACAAAATTTTATTCTCTTCAATAATTTTAGAAGTTTTAAGTACGTATTGCCCTCTATAACCCAGACCAAAAGATTTCATCTCAGATTCTGTAAGACCTGTAATTTGAATAGGAGAAGGAAATGAATATCCAACCATATCATCGAGAATATATTTATGACCCAATTTTTGACATAACAAATGTATAGTATTAGAAATTTTAGGCACATTTGACCAAGCAGAAATAATAAAAGAAATTAAACATTCCCATGGGTCTTGATTTAAAACTCTCATTCCCTGCAACTTTTTATAAGCTACAGTGGACAATTCATCATCAAAATTCTCAAATATCTCATTATATTTAATCCCTAAACCAAAATAATCATATACTTTATCTTGAGCTACCCAATCATCACTGCAAAGATATTCTAAACAATTATTTTTTATACGTAATTTAAGAAATTTGTTATCAATAAATCCATAATACCAATTTAATTTTTTTTTCCATCTAAATGCCTGCCCGCTAAATAATGATAATTCAAGATCCAATTTTTCTTTTAATATAATTTTATTCATCATCTAAAAAAAATCTGGTTCCAGAAATGTTTTTTTCCCTCCAGGTAGAGCTTCCAAGAATATTTTCCCATATCGTTTTGATATAATTCTCGAATCTAGTAATAATACTTTTCCAGTATCTTTTTCATTTCGGATTAATCTACCAAATCCTTGTTTAAATTTTAAAATTGCTCTTGGTAATGCATATTCCATAAAAGAATTATCATATTTAGCTGATCTTGCTTCAAATAACGGGTGTGTAGGAACATCAAATGGTAATTTTGTAATAATTAATAAATCTAATGAACCATTATCAATATCAACTCCTTCCCAAAAACTTGAAGTTCCTAAAATTAAAGATTTTGGATTTTTCTTAAATCTCTTTATTATTTGGTATGGATTTCCATCTACCCCCTGTGCTAAAACATTTATATTATATTCATCCAACTTTTTTTTAAGGCTTCTTTGAGTATTTCTTAAAGACTTATAAGAAGTGAATAACACCATTGATCTTCCATTTGCAGTAAGGACATTTTCAAAAATAATTTTATCTAATTCTTCTTGGTAATTATCAGCATTTGGTTCGGGAAACATAGTCGGCAGTAATATTTCTACAGAATTGTCATAATCAAAAGGAGATCCAAAAGATTTTGCATGGTCTGCGTTCAAGCCAGTAGTTTGTATCAAATGATTAAACTCATCATTAGAATTCAAAGTAGCACTAGTTAAAATAACTGATTTCGCATTTTGAAATAAATTTTCATTTAAAATTGTTGATACATTAATTGGTGCACTGAAAAAAACATGATTATTAAATTGTTCATTGTGTTCTATCCAGTAAACCATTTCATTATTAGATAATGATAGAAATTCATCTAAATTATTTTTAGCTTCTTCCCAATTTTCAATCCATTGTTCAAATAAATCATACCAATTTTCAAATTGAATTTTACTACCAGTAATTTTTTCTTTAGAATCTTTATAATATCTAATTAAATCAGATTTCAATTTATCTAATTTAAGTTTCAATTCATACCATTCATCTCTAACAAGTTTTAATTCAGGAAAATTAGAATCAATATCAATTCTCAATGAATTATGTCCAGAGTTCTTATTACCTCTTGTAATTACAATTTGATTAAAAGATTTAAATAAATTCCTGTATTTTATATTTAATTCTTCAATCATGCTAATCGTTCTTTTTAATTTATTTTCTGCCTGATCAAGATCTACAGTATTTTTAAATTCTCGCTTAATTAAATTTCCAATCATTTCAATCAAATCATATTTACCATAATTAATCCTGACAATATCTTTTAAATCTCTCTCATCTAATTTCCATCCTAGGTGTTGTGATGCTACATCTTCCAAATTGTGTGCTTCATCAATTATCAACACATCATAGTCAGGTATTACGCTATTTACTGATTTTAAATCTGTCATAAGTAAAGCATGATTAACAATTACAATATGGCTAGATTCAGCTTTTTCTCTTGACTCTCTTAGAAAACAAGGGCCGTCAAAACCATAGCAATTAATCTTATTCTTTGGACTAATCCTTCTCCAATAATTATTATTAACATAATTACTTAAACCTAATTCTGATTTTTCTCCGGTTTCAGTTTTTGAAATCCAAACAGCCATTTTAGCTAAAAATCTTAAGTAATTTTGATCAACATCTTCATCTACAAATTGATTCCCATAATTTTTTATACAAAGATAATTATCTCTTCCTTTTAATATTGAAAAATTTATATCTTCAATGTCAGGGTCTAATTCTGACAATATAGATTTAACTAAAGGTAAATCTTTCAAATATAATTGATCTTGCAAATTAATGGTATTAGTTGATACTAATACTCTTTTTCCTGTTTTTAACGCAAATATAGCTGCCGGTAATAAATAGGCCAGAGATTTCCCAACACCAGTCCCAGCTTCCAAAGCAGCAGAAAATTGATTTTTAATACAATCAGCAATTACTTCAGACATATCTAATTGCTGTTTTCTATATGAAAAATTACTTAATACTTTATTTAAAATTTCACTATCTGATGAAAAAATTTTCTGTAAAATATCATTCTCATAATTAAAATAATTTCCTTTTGTTTTTTCTTTAATACTATGTTTAGGTATTATTTCCATCGGGGAAAAAAATATATTATTTTTTACATTAGAATCAGTTTGACTTAAAACTGAATTAAATAAAAAAAACAATTCATTATCTTTTTCAGAAATTATATTACATATAGCTGTCTGTAATTTATTGTCAAAATTTTCATATTTCTCGGTTAATAATAAAAAGACCTCTAAGGTAAATTTTGCATCAGACAATGCTCTATGAGCATTCTGTTGATTTACATCCAAATAATTACAAATACTTCCAAGAGATAAATCCAATAAATCAGGTAACATTATTTGAGAAAATCTCCATGTATCTACAAACTTATTATTTAATTTCAATCCTTCTTCAGATAAAAATTTGAGGTCAAACTCAATATTATGTCCAATGATAATAGAATCACCTAAAAATGATTGAAATTCATCTACTATATCAACAAATTGCAATGATTTTGAAACATCATCATTAGAAATACCTGTTAAGTTTTCTATAAAATCACTAATTAATATTCCAGGATTAACAAGGGAATTAAATTCCCCAATTTCCTTGCCTGTCGAATCAGTTTTAACAGCTCCAATTTCAATTATCTTATCTTTTCCTGGCGATAATCCTGTTGTTTCAAGATCTAAAGAAACTAAATTATTTCCAAAATTATAATTTTTATTTATAGGCATAAAATCACTTATTCTGAATTATAATAATTCAAATCAAGTTCAATCCAAGCGTTATCAGATTGTAAAACAGGCTCTGAATAATTATTTTTCAAATTAAATACCAAATCCTGAACATTGTTAATCTCGTTTTTAAATCTTGTACCATATAAGCCTATACCTGATTCAGAATGTGCATCAGTACCTGCTGTCATAACTAATTCGTTATTTTTAGCCGCAATGTATGCATATTTATTTTCAGCTAAATTATTTCCTCCGTTTAGCACTTCAACTCCATCAACAAGTTTGAATAATTTATTTGAAGAAAATTCATCAATAGAAGGGATATAATCCTTGCCCTTATAAAGCAAGTTTTGCTGATACTTCTCTTTTCCAAAAATCCTTCTTGCCGGATGTGCTGAAATTAAAAAAGCTCCATATTTATCAGCATACTTTCGCAGTATTTCAAGATTATGAGACCCTGAATAATATTTATCAAATCCTATTGCAATAATATGCCCATAGTCAGTAGAAATTTCAATAGCTCTAAAAATTTTTAAATTATATAAATTAAATATATCTTCTATTTGATTATTATTTTTTTCCCAAATACTACTATGTTCTGTAAGGCATGCGCCATCTAAACCTTTTTCATATATTTTTTTAGCAGCATTTTCAACAGATAAATTACTATCTATACTTCCCATAATAGTATGCATATGTAAATCTAGAATCAATTTATTATTCTCTCCCGGGAAATATCTTTAATTTATTAATAATGGTAAAACAAAAATATTTAATATCAAAAAACCTATAAATCCTATTAAAACAGCCTTCAAATGTTTAATTACAAAATAACTAAATATAGTAACTAAAACTGCCATCGGAATTAAAAACAAATAATAATAAAGCAAATTATTAATTGCTGCATAAATATATCCTATTAAAAGTGTTACAACTGATACTGTTGGATAGATCAATAAAACACTTAAAAAAACAACTTTAGGATTTAATTTCAACCTTGCTTCAGGATTATTTTTTAACTCTATAAATGAAGCAGCTAAATATAAATTTACATATATAAATGCAAGTAAAATACCTACAAATAATGAAGGGATTAATATATCTCTCATTTACCCTCCAATGGAGAAGTTAATAATTTACCATACATTCGAGAATCTACAGTATTGTAAATTTTCTTTGCTTCTTCTTTATCATTGATTAAACAAAACAAACTAGGACCACTGCCTGATAAATGAAGATCATAACCTATTTGTTGTTCTAAATTTTCTTTTATTTCTAATATTCCGGGATAAAGTTTATTTAAATAATTTTCGAAAACGTTATAGCATTCTATAGATTCTAATAATAAAGATCTATTCATAATTTGCTGAATTAATTGGTCAGAATATTTTCCATCGGTGTATACATCTGGTGTTAACAAATCATAAGCAAGTTTAGTTTTATTTTTAATTTTATCTTTGTTATGAAAAATTAAAACAGCTCCATCAATTGATACATCTATTTTTTCTGATTTTGAACCAGTTCCAGTTAAAAGATTAATTCCGGGTGTAAAAAATAAATTAACATCAGAACCTAATTTCTCCCCAGTTTCATATAACCATTTATCATCATGTTCTATTCCCCACAAAGAACAAATTCCTTTTAAAAAATTTGAAGCATTACTACTTCCTCCTCCTAATCCTGAATCAATAGGAATATTTTTTATAAGATTAACTTTTGCTCCAAAATTACCATATTTTTTTTTAAATAATTCATACGCATAATAAATAATATTCTCTTCCATGGGCAAATCTATATTAGAAACAATTTCAAAAGTATCATATCTTTCAATTGAAAGTTCATCTGCCAAATGTAAGTTGAGTGTTACAGATTTTATTTCATGAAGTTCATTATTATTTTTACCTAAAACTTCAAGACATAAATTTATTTTAGATGGTGATTTTATTTTTATTTTATCTTTCATTTATTTTAATTAATTTTCTTGTTGGATAAAAAATTTTTATCCAATCCTCAGTATTTAAATTTTGTGGTCTTAGTTGTGATTCAATTCCAACATCCTGTAACACTTTCAAAATTATTTCTTTTGATATTTTGTTACCCATAGACAAACTATTTAAAATAGTTTTTCTTCTAGAAACAAAACTGTTTGCTATAAAATTAAAAAAATCGTTAATATCCTGCTTGTTTATTAATGGTGTTTTACGTGGTATTAATTGTATTACAGCTGATTCTACTTTAGGTTCCGGATAAAAAGCTTTTGAATTCACCTTAAAAAGAATTTTTGATTCACAATACGTATCTATTATTGCAGATAAATAACCTCTGAATTTTGGGATTCCTGCAATTCTCTGAGCAACTTCTAGTTGAACCATAACAATCATTATTTCAGGCTGAAAATCATTTTGTAAAAAATTCAATATAATTTTATTTGCTTGGTTATAAGGTAAATTGCCTACAAATTTGTAGCTATTATTATTTTCAATGAATTCAGAAATATTTATTGATCTTGCATCTTTGTTAATAATTTCAACATTTTCACTTTGGTATTTTTCTCTTAAATTCATAAATAAATTTTCATCTAATTCTATGCCATAAAATGTCAGGACTTTTTCAATAATCAAAGCAGTCAAAGCTCCCCTACCACAGCCAATCTCTACCACAGTATCATTTTGATTCAAGGCCAAAGATTTTATTATTCTACTTTTTATATTCTTATCTCTTAAGTAATGCTGCCCCAGAGATTTTTTGGCATATATACGTCTTTTCATAATTCATAGATAATAACACAACAAAGTGTTTATTTATTTATTACAATTATTAAATAATCTTTATTACATTGTATTAGGGCCGGTAGCTCAGAGGTAGAGCAAATGACTCTTAATCATTAGGTCGAGGGTTCGAATCCCTCCCGGCTCAAAAATCATACAAAAAAATGGATGGAAAAATGGATTCAGAAATTAAATCAAACATAAATGCAACTATTAATATTCTAAACACATGGATTCCTATGAAAATAAAATACTCAAATATTCCTGGGATTAATATATGTATCGCGCATAATGGAAAATCTTTATATACAAAATCATTTGGATTTTCAGACATAGAAAAACAAATCAAATTAAATAAAAACTCATTATTCAGAATTGCTTCTCACTCAAAAATGTTCACAGCAGTAGGTATTATGCAATTGCAAGAACAAGGTAAGCTTAAAATAGATGACTGTGTACAAGATTATTTACCTTGGTTTAAGGGAAAGAACGAAACTTCTAATATTAAAAATATAACAATACGACAACTACTTTCTCATCAGTCGGGAATTTTTAGAGATGGAAATAGCCATCATTGGTCAAACGACAACTTTCCTAAAAATATAGAATCAACAATTTCATCTAATTCAATTGTTTTTGAAAATGGAACTACATTTAAATACTCAAATCATGCATATGCTACTTTAGGCGGCATTATTGAAAAAATATCGAGAGAAAAATATACAAATTATATGTCAAAACACATACTAAAACCTTTAGGTATGAAACATACTTTCCCAGATCTTCCAGATGAAATTCCATCTAATTTAAGTAATGGATATGAACGTATTATTCCTGGAAAAGATCATCGCGAAATATTTACCCACTCAAAAACATATGCATATGCATCAGCAACAGGATTTTTATCTAATTCAAATGATATTGCGAAATTTTTATCTAGTTTATCACTTGAATCAAAAACTAGTGTAATAAATAGAGAATCAAAAAAAGAAATGATCAAATCCCAAACTGTTACTGACAGAAAAAATGGAGAAATCGGTTACGGGCTTGGACTTGATACAGAATCATATAATAATAAATTAATAGTTGGCCATGGTGGCGGATACCCGGGATTTATTACAAGATCCAGGACCTGTATGGAAGATAATATTCAAGTGATAGTTTTAACTAATACAAATTCAAATTTAGCATCAATATTAAATGATGCGATTTTTGATATGATTTACAAAATAAACACAAAAATATTCGAAGGTGCAGAAATAAATAATTATTACAATGGAATATATAGGGGGAGGTGGGGTGATATTACTATTTCAAATATAGGTTCAAAACTAGTAAGTTTTTCTCCGGAAACAAATAATCCTTTAACCGATTGGTCTATCCTAAAAAACACAGAAGGAACCCAATTTATCAATACAGATAAATTAGGTTACGGAAGCCCGGGAGAAAAAATTATGTTCGACAAACAAAAATCACCAAACAGTATTACAACTTCCTCAGGCAAACTTATAAAAGTACAATGAATCAATCAATAGAAATTCTAATATTTTTAGGAATAATATCATTTTTAGTAGGCCTTCTAGGTGGGTTCGTTGGATTAGCACTAGGAACTATTAGACTTCCGATTATGTTATTAATTGGAATAAATCCCAAAATAGCGGCCGGAACAAATATATTAGTTTCAAGTCTATCCTCATTTTTGGGTTCCTTGCAACATCTTAAAAATAAAAGAGTGGATATTCGAGTAGTCTTAATATTAGGCATACCAGCTTGTATAGGCGCTTTCTTTGGAGGATTCCTCTCATCTGTGGCACCAGAAAATCTTTTACTTATATTTGCAGGCTTACTAGTCGCATGGCAAGGCTATGAATTTATCGAATTAGGAAGAAAAAAATCTGGTAATACAATGAGTGATATTTTTGGTTCTCATTTAGAAAATTCAAACGGACAGTTTACTTCCACTCGTATAACTCTAGAGTCTTTAGCAGGTCTTAGTATTGGATTGTTAGGAGGATCTGTAGGATTAATATTGGGCAGCATACGATTACCTGCAATAATTTATATACTTCAAATCGATCCAAGAAAAGCAGCAGGATCAAATTTATTCATAGGTTTTTTCATAGGGATTATGGGGTGGATAGGACATGCGTATTTAAAACAAGTAAATTACTCTTTACTACTAACAATGGGATTAACTGGCATGGTAGGGAGTTACATAGGTGCAATGTTCACTGGCAAAGTTTCTCTTAACAAATTTGTATTGATTTTAGGAATAGTCCTATTTATTGTAGGTATTCTATTGTTAATAAGGCCGTTTACAGGTGATTGATTTATGAGAAGTTGGTTAGAAGTAAATTTAAAAAATATAGAGTTCAATTTAAATCAAATTGAAAACTTAACACAAAAAAAAGCAATTCCAGTAATTAAAGCAAATGCATATGGATTAGGATCTATAGAAGTAGCTAAATATTTAAGTAAAAAAAATTTCAAATTATTTGCAGTTGCTAATTTACAAGAAGCTTTAGAAATAAAGAATTCAGGATTAGATAACAAAATATTCATCATGGGGAATAATGATAAAGATGATTTAAAATTAGCAATAGAGAATGGATTCAGTATTACAATATCTTCATGGGATGATATTAAAAATCTTGAAAAATTAAAAACTTCAAAAGAAGTTTTGATTCATATAAAAATTGATACAGGTATGGGCAGAATAGGTTTTGGTTCTGAAGACTCTTATGGTGTAATAAAATATATTAATGAGAATAAATTAGGAACTATTCAAGGGATATACTCCCATCTATCAAGTGCAGACGAAAATGAAGATGAGTTTACCTTGGAACAAATAAATTTATTTAAAAGACACGAAGAAAATAAAGATATACCTTTTAAACACATCTTAAACAGCCCCGGAATTTTCAAGTACTCCAAATATACAAATAGTAATTATGTAAGACCAGGAATATCTATGTATGGCATTCTTCTTTTTGATACTCCATTAAAAAAATTATTAAAACCAGTATTCAAATTAAAAACAAAAGTTATTTATATTAAAACTTTAAGCAATAATACTTTTATATCATACGGCAAGACAGCTGAAGGAAAGAAGGGAGATATAATAGCAACTTTACCTATAGGATATGCAGACGGATTGGATAGAAGATTTTCTAATGGAGGTACCGTGAAGATTCATGGGGAAAAATATACAATAATTGGAAGAATTTGTATGGATATGACGATGATAATTATCCCAAATAATCTTAAAAATAAAGTCGGAATTGGAACTGAAGTAGAAATATACGGAGAAGATATAAATGAACAAGCACAAAGTATAGGTTCAATAGCGGATGAATTAATGACAAGAATAAATAAAAGAGTTTCAAGGAGATATGTTTAAACATGTTAGACGTTATTGTTGTAGGTATGGGAGCTCATGGAAGTGCAGGGTTATTCCATTTAGCAAAAAAAGGATTAAATGTTCTAGGCTTAGAACAATTTGAACAAATCCATAATAATGGAAGCTATCATGGTCTATCAAGAATAATAAGAATGGGACTATACGAAGGAGATGCGTATCTACCTCTTGCAAAAAGATCTTTTGAATTATGGAGAGAATTGGAAAAAGAATATAATGAACAAATCCTTTATATGACTGGCATTATTAATATAGGCAATAACAAAAGTGCAGTATTTAAGAACACTTTAAACTCAGCAATAAAACATAACCTGGATTATAAGGAAATGGATAGTGATGAAATCATGTCAAGCTTCCCAGGATTTAACTTAACAAGCGATTTAAAAGGTGTTTACCTAAAAGAAGGAGGATTTTTAGATCCTGAAAAAGCAGTGAAAGCACATACACAATTAGCTATCAAAAATGAAGCTAAAATTAATTATAATGAAAAAGTACTTTCATGGAATGATAATGGTTCTCACATAGAAGTATTAACTACTAAGGCAACATACAAAACTAAAAAACTAGTAATTGCCGGAGGTGCTTGGAACATTGATTTATTTGATATTCCTAAACTTCCTTTATCTGTTGTGAGGCAGGTTGTAGGTTGGTTCCCTAGTAAAGATAAGTCATTATTTGATAAAAATAAATTTCCTGTGTGGATTTTGCAAAAAGATGAAAATCATGGATATGGGTTTCCTGAATATGGAAATAGCGGTTTAAAAATTGGTATATTCAACCATCTATATGAAAAAATACATCCTGATAAATACAATGAAAATATAACAGCTGAAGATATTAAATTATTATCAGATTTTACCATTAATTTTAAAGATACTGAAAAGGGAGAAAATTTCAGTACGTGTATGTTTACCAATACTCCAGATACAAATTTCATACTTGATAAACACCCTTCAACAAAAAATTGTATAATAGTTTCTTGTTGCTCTGGTCATGGATTTAAATTTAGTTCGGTGATAGGAGAAATAATAAGTGATTTATGTCAAAAAGAACAAACCGAATACAATATTGATTTATTTAATATTTCAAGATTTAACTGATGAGTACTAGAACTAAAATAAATATATTTATAATTGGATTTATAGTAACTGTATTAATCAGAATATATTTAATTTAAACTATTTTTATATATCTTTCCATTTTTCATAATTAAAGAAATATATTTCCCCTGATCTTGAAAAACACTAAAATCCTCAAGAGGATTTCCTTCAATTAATAACAGATCTGCTAAAGCACCTTCTTTTATAATACCAATTTGATCTTTCTGATTTACTATCTCAGCATTTATCAAAGTTGCACTTTTTAAAATTTCACTTTTGGGCATAACGTTTTGCCTTAAAATAAATTCTCTACTCTGATATACCTGCAATTCACCCAAAAGATCTGTACCATAACCAATCTTTACACCCTCAGAATACGCATAATCCAATGCAACTATCCCTTCATCTTTGACAAATTTATTTTTTTCAAGACTAACTTTAGGTAATCCATATTTTTCTCCTTCCAAATCCATGGCTTCATAAGTAACCAGGTTTGGTACCAAATAAACATTTTTCTTTTTCATAAGTTTTGCCGTGTTTCTATCCATTAAATTACCGTGCTCTATTGTCCTAACACCACAATTTACTGCTCTTGTTATTGCCTCTGTTGTATAAGCATGAGCTAATACATACTTTCCCCATGAATATGCCTCATTAACCACAGTTTTAATTTCATCTTCAGAAAATTGTAATCCAAAAATAGGATCATCAGGAGAAGCAACTCCCCCAGAAGCAAATATTTTAATAGCATGAGCACCTTTTCTTAATTCTCTTCTTGCAGCTTTTTGTACTTCAGCAACACCATCTACAGTTAAGGAATCATGCATTGTTCCTTGAAAACAATTACAAATATCACCTTCATAAGTTTTAGGTCTTCTGTCACCATGTCCTCCAGTAGGGCCTAAAGCTTTACCAACAAAAAATAATCTCGGGCCTTTCAAAATATCTTCTTCAATAGCTTGATGAAATCCCCAATCTGCACCTGTGCAATCTCGGATAGTTGTAAAACCTCTCATTAACATCGCTTCAGCTAATTTGCCAGCTCTTAATGCAGTTAAACTATGCGGGTAATTACTAATTCTGCCCAAGTCTACTGAAGTAGCAGTTATATGAACATGAGCATCAATTAATCCTGGCATCAACGTTTTACCTCTTGCATCAATTTTCGTAGCAGTAGAAGATTTAATTTCTTTATCACTTAACTCAGAAATTTTATTTTCTTCAATAAGTACATTAACACCTTCTATTATTTCAGCTTTCTCAATATCTAATAAATTGCTATTTTGAATTAATATAGTGCTCATAAACTTATCTCTCTTTATTCTTTGTATAATTAATTATCCTTAGATATCATAAAGATACCCAAATCTGCATTAAAATTATAATTTTCATTTACAAATTTATTTTGAACAGTATTCAAATATTTACTATTAATAATATTAAACTTTTTTATATTACAGAATTCCTCAAAATCTAAAATTGACATATATCTCTTATTTGGAGAATTGTACCACTCGTATTTCAAAACACCAGTATGCTTTGGAGCTCTTCCTTCTTCATACAACATCTTTCTCAAAGGTTCATAAGCAAAATTAGGAAAACTTAAAATCACTTTACTTGATATCCTACAAATCTCTAATAAAACTGTCTCTACCTCAATAATTGATTGCAATGTAAGAGATAATATTGCTACATCAAATTGATCATCATTAATTAAATGTAAATCATTATTTAAATCTAATCCCAATACAGGAATTCCTTTTTTACTAGCATTTAATAATGATTCTAAATTATTATCAATACCAAGTATTTTATCTGCATTACCAATTTTTTTTATTTCATATAATAAATCACCATCCCCACACCCAAGATCGATAATTCTTTTAGATTTATCTAAAAATTCAAGAATTATATTATAATCTTGTCTTTCGGATATTTTTCTATCTGGCTGGTATTCTTGATGATCAGTGACATTCACTTCGTTTGCAATATTTTCTATAAAGTTATTAACATAATTCCCATAATATTTAATATCATCATCTAATAAAAAAGCATCATGTCCGCAATTACTTGGAATTTCTATATAACTCACTTCTTCTTTTGCAATAATCAAAGCTCTTGTCAATTCTTCAGATAAACTTGAAGGGAATAGCCAATCACTTGTAAAACTCATCAATAACCATTTCAAATTTTTACCTGTTAAATTTACTGATATATCCGAACTGTTTTTACCTAAATCAAATTTATCCATTGCATTTGATAAAGTAATATATGAATTTGGATCAAATCTCTCTACAAATTTATCACCTTGATAAGCTAGGTAAGAACCTACTGAAAATTCTTTTTCAAAATCAGTGTCAACATCCTTAGGATCATATCTGTCGTGGTCGAATTTTTCACTCATAGATTCTTCAGACAAATAAGTAATATGTCCTAACATTCTTGCAAGCGCCAATCCTGTATTAGGAGATTCAGATTGTTTGTAATACTGTCCATCATTAAAATAAGGATCTCTTCTAATAGCATTTCTACCAATAATGTCAAAAGCAATTCCTTGGCTTGTTAATCTGGGTCCACCTGCTAGAGATATAACACCATGTAATTTGTCTGGAAATCTTACTCCCCATTCAATCGACTGATATGCCCCAAGAGATCCTCCAATCACGCACAATAATTTATCTATCTCCAAGTATTCGATTAACTTTGATTGTACTAATACCATATCTGATACAGAAATTTCCGGAAAATCAGATCCCCAATAATCACCTGTCTTCTCATTTATATGATTTGGCCCAGTAGTCCCCATGCAACCTCCCAATATATTTGAACTTATTACAAAATATTTATTCGTATCAATATATAAACCTGGCCCAACCATAATATCCCACCATCCATCAGCATCATTATCATCATGTTTAGATACATGGGAATCTCCGCTTATAGCATGGCAAATTAAAATTGCATTATTCTTTTCTGCATTTAATTGACCATATGTTTCGTAAGCAACAACACAATCATCAAATTTTAAGCCTGATTCTAATACAATTTGAGTATCTAATTTTAAATACTTAACATAATCAGAAATTTTATTTGATCTAAGATCATCAGAAGAATTGAACATCATTTTAACTTCACTAATAAATTTTCATTGCATTATCAATATCACTGATAATATCATTAACATTTTCTAAACCTACAGATAACCTTATCATTCCATCAGGTATACCAGCTTCCTTTCTACCTTCTTCACCTAACGAATAATGAGTAGTTGTTGCAGGATGAGTAATTATAGATTTCGTATCACCTAAATTATTAGAAATATCAATCAGATCCAATTCATTAAAAATTTTAAATACTTCCTCTTTTCCTCCCTTAACTACCATTGTTAAAATTGTGCCCCCTTTTTCCATTTGCTTTTTTATCAATTCAAATTGTGAATGCGTAGATTTAGATGGGTAAATCAAATTAACTATATTTGGATTGTCCTTATAATAATTTGCAATTTCAAGAGCATTATCAGATTGGGCATCTACTCTTAATTTTAATGTTTCTAAACCTTTTAACATGATCCATGCATTAAACGGGCTCATAGATGCACCTGTATGTCTCATGAATGGTTTTAACAATTTATCATGAAACTCATTGTCAGATATAATTGCTCCTCCTAACGATCTTCCCTGGCCATCAATATGCTTAGTTCCAGAATAAACAACAATATCTACGCCAAGTTCAAAAGGATGCTGTAATATTGGGGTTGCAAAAACATTATCTATAATAACTTTTGCACCAAATTTTTTAGCTAAAGAACAAACATTTTTAATATCAATAATTTCTAAAGTTGGATTTGAGGGAGTTTCAAAAAATACTACCTTGGTTTTATCATCTATAGCTGACTCCCATTCATTTAAATCAGTACCATTAACAAGCACTGTTTCAATTCCGTATTTTGGTAATATTTTAGTTAAGATTTGATAAATAGAACCAAATAAAGCTCTAGAAGATACAACTTTATCTCCTTTTTCTAACTGGCACATTAAAGATGCAAAAACTGCGGCCATTCCTGTCGAAGTTGCAAAACATTTATCTGCATTTTCTATAGAAGCCAAACGATCTTCAAACATTTGAACAGTAGGATTCCCATATCTTGAATATATAAAACCTTCCTCATCTCCTTTAAATCGAGCCTCAGCTTGTTCTGGAGAATCGTATACATAACTACTAGTCATATATATCGGTTCACTGGTTTCGCCAAACTGACTTCTATTCAATCCTTCTCTAATTAATTTTGTTTCTAAATTCCATTTTTTATTATTAGTCATTATTTTCTCCCAAAAAAAAATCTCCCCTTATTGGAGAGATTTTAAATTTTTATGTTTACCTCCCACAAGGTCACGTATGAATCTGGGGCACCTTAACATAAAGGTTGCCAGACAGGATTATAGGCCCAGTCGCCTAGCCTGTCATTCTCAACGAGTTGGTACAATCTATCATAAATAAGAAATAAATTCTACATTAATTATTTTAATAAAATCATCTTAGATAAATCTGCAATAGCAGCTTCAAATGTATCATGCACCACATTTTGAGCTGGAGCTATAAGCATTAAATTATCAGTAAGACCCATATCTTCTATTGACCAATCATCTTCTGATAAATGCAAATTCTTTAATTTATGTTTGTATTCACGGGTATCGTTACTATAAATTGCTACTGGTTTGTTTTGAGCTACCGCATAACCCAATTCAAAACATGTCCCTGGATCAGCAGAAACTCCTCTGAAAGGCGAAAGGTTTGCTACCAGGCAATCACTAGCATTAATCAATTCTATATCTGCCTGATAGATTTTAATTGCTTTATCAGGTCCTCTCTTCAAATCAGATAAATCAAATTGATTATCAAGAGGATATAAACCCTGTAATCCGTATTTAGTACATATTTTTTTTAATTTTTCACCATGTTCTATAGGATTTGGTAAAAAAATATCCGGACCGGCAAGATATACTTTAGGTTTATTATTCAAAATTATTTTTTACCCTTATTTTTCTTCAGCCAATTTTTATATTCAACTTCTATTTTTTCTGACCAGGAATGTTTTGGATAATAATCTTTTAAATGACCTCCATCAATCAATTTCTCTTTTACAAATATTTCCCATTCTTGATGCTCTCCTCCCACTTCAGATAATTTTTGAGCATAATCAATAGGGATTACAACAGCACCATCATCATCTGCAATAATTATATCGCCAGGCATAACTAAAGTATTTCCACATGAGATTGGTACATTGACAGCACTCGGGAACATACTAGTTTGAGTGTGATAATTAGGAGTAACTCCTTTCAACCATAAACCTAAATCAAGATCTTTAGAACTTGCATAATCTCTTATACATCCATCAATCACAACACCTTTCCCTCCTCTGCCTTTAAAAAAACTTAACATCATTTCACCAAACACCCCACTATTCATACTTCCTCTAGCATCAACAACAACTATATCTCCAGGTTTAGTAAAATATAATACCTGTCTATGTAATTGTTCTTCTGGATCAGTATATTCATCATCATAATATATATCCTCTCGAATAGGTAAAAATTGTAAAGTTAAAGCAGGTCCAATAATTTTTTTACCAGGATTATAAGTAACTGGACCTGTTATTGATGCATCCTTAATTCCCATCCTACTTAATTCTCCTGAGGCAGTTGCACTAGTTAATTTAGATAAAGCATTTATTAAACTTTCTGATGGTCTTTTTATATCATTAAATTTTTCCACAGTAAATTATTTCTCCCTTTTCTTTATTTAAAATCCAATCTCAAAATTAAAAGATTTATTAAGTTGTTCTTTTACACTACTTGCATGGCCTTGAGGTCTTACATTAACCCATTTACGAATAAGAAGGCCGTTTTTATCAATCAAAAAAGTAGATCTTACGACTGATCTGAGCTTATTCTCATCAAATATACGTTTTGAAACTGTAGGAAAATTTTGTTTTAACATATCAATTTCTTTTTCATTTAATTCATATTCTGCCCAAATACCATAATCTCGCATCATATTTTGATCTGGATCAACACATAATTGAAAAGGAAGATTATTATTATTAGAAAATTCAAGATGGCTATCTTTATCGTCTGGGCTTATCCCGTAAACAGCACAGTCTAATTCTTGTAATTCATCATAAACATCTCTGAATTCACATGCTTGTAAAGTGCAACCAGAAGAGCTATCTATCGGGTAAAAATATAAAACTGCTGGTTTTCCTAACAATTCTTTATCAGTTAACTTTTTATTATTTGTATCTAACAAATAGAAGCTAGGAACCTTGGCTCCAACTTCTATATCTACTTCAGGTAAATATTTCAGGAGTTCCATAATGTATTTTATCCTTATATTTTTTTATTATATTTTCAACAAAATAAAAGTCAATATTTTTCTTCAATTTATTGGTTACCTTCATTATCCCGATCCGTCAACAAAGATGTATCTTGCCCGTCCTCACCAACTTTTTCTTCTATTTCAATTATATATCTATCAATTTTATTTACAAAAGTTTTTGGTAATGTATGCCGCATGATGCTTTCTCTATAAAATTTTCTCCTTCCTGGAAATAATGAAAGATTTACTTTTAAAGCAAAATCTGGGTCGACATGTAAAAGATCTGAATATTGCTCTGCTATATTACTTAAATTCATTTCTGCAGCAAAAATCCTGAAAAACCTAGTTCTTTCTTCTTGATTTTTGAGATCATTAAAATCATGCCCTCCTCTATAGTTGATTTCGGATAGTTCAGGATTATTAGCTAAAGAAATTGCCAAAGATTGTCTTTGTTCATTTATTGCCAAAACTAATTCCCTTTGCGCATCTCTGTGTTGTTGACGTAATTGATATACCAATACAAATGCAACTAATAAAGTAGCTAAACCAGTAATAATTTGAGCAAAATTCATAATAATTTGGTAATCCATTTTAGTAGTCCTTTTTAGTTTATTTTGATTGTAAAATAGTTAAAATACTATTATAAATCGAATGTAAAGATTTATAACAAAAGTTAATAAAGTTAAGGAGTGTAAAATGGATATTGGATGGATCGGAATAGGTAATATGGGGAAACCCATGGCAAAAAATGTTCAAACTTTTTCCACACAATTTACTGTTAATGATTTAAATCAAGAATCTGCAATAGATATACTTGAATCAGGCGGAAATTGGGCAAATTCACCAGCAGAATGTGCAAAAGGTAAAGATATAATATTTATGTGCTTACCCATGCCAGCTGACGTAGAAAAAGTTTGCCTTGGAGAAAACGGAATACTAGAGGGGATTGATTCAAATACAATTGTTATTGACTCTTCAACAAATTCCTTATCAATGGTTAAAAAATTACACGAAACATTTGATAAAAAAGGGATTACATTTATGGATTGCCCAGTTAGCGGAGGAGTTATAGGAGCTGTTAAAAAAGACCTATGTGTTATGGCTGGTGGTGACAAAGAAATATACAATAAAATCAAACCTGCTTTAAATGCTATGGGTGACAAAGTAATGTATTGTGGACCTACTGGAAATGGAACAATATGTAAACTATCTCATAATTTATTCAGTGGTCTGTTGATGAATATAGCTTCAGAAGTGCTTGCTTCTGGAATAAAAGCAGGAGTAGATTTAACTACACTACTTGAAGCAATTTCCAAAGGTGCATCTGGTAAAAATCCTCCCTTTGCAAACTGGATCAACGCTACACAAAATGATTTTGCTGCTGATGAATATTCGTTTTTCCTTGAACTTGGAGCTAAAGATGTAAAACTTGCTTGCGAAATGGGAAGAGAAAATAAAGTTCCAATGGATATGTCAAATATATTAGAACAAAATTTAATTGAAATATTAAATCGAGGATGGGGAAGGAAAAATTCAGGTATATTAAGAAAATTAATAGCAGAAAAAGCTGGTATTGAATTTGAATATGCACCTGGTGGCTTTGCATAATAACCGAATAATTAATGGAGATTTATTACTTACTAAATTAAATTCTAAAATAAAATGACTACTAATCCAATTTATAATTTCAATAATAAAACTGCTATTGTTACCGGTGCCGGAGGAGGTATGGGGAAAGAAATAGTACTTGCTCTTTCTAAATTTGGAGCAAAGGTTTACGGAATTGATTTAAAAGAAAAACCAGAAGAATATGCAAATTTAAATATCAAATACTTTCAAGAAGATATTACAAAATTCGATAAAATAGATTTAATCTTTGATCAAGTATTTAAAGAAACTAAACGTTTAGATTTCCTTGCTAATGTAGCAGGAGTATTATTATTTGGGAAAGATAAATCTTTAGTTGATATTGATTTAGATGTTTATGACCAGGTAATTAATATAAATTTAAAAGCGTCTACTTATGCTGCTAGAAAAGCTATCCCTTTAATGCAAAAAACAGGTGGCGGATCAATGGTACATATTTCTTCTGTACAGGCATATAGAGGAGATCCTCTTCCGCAAGATGCATATTCTCAATCAAAAGCCGCTATTTTGAACTTATCTAAATCTATAGCTATGCAATTTGCAAAAGACGGAATTAGATCAAACACAATTGTCCCCGGATTAACAATGACACCTCTTCAAGACAGGTGGAAAAATGATAAAGAAACTCAATCTAAAATTGCAAATCATATACCTTTAGGTAGATTAGGAAAACCAGAAGATATGGCAGACGGTACATTATTTTTATTTTCAGAAGCATCATCATTTATTACAGGAACAGAATTGATTATTGATGGCGGTTTATTACTTCATTAAATAAAATTAAATTTTATATCTAAAATAGTTATGAATAAAATATATAACCTGGCTAATAAACTTATCGATGCACAAATAAACGGCAAAGTAATATCTCCTTCCGAATATAATTTTCTTAAAACCACTGAAGAAGCTTATAGCTTTCAGGATATTTCTGAAAAAATTTTTAAAATAGAAAAGGTGGGATGGAAAATAGGAGCAACTAGTTTGAAAGCTCAAAAATATTTAAATACTCAAGAGCCCGTAACAGCACCAATATTTAAAGATTACTGTTATCAGAGTCCAGCTACTATTACTATTTTTAACAACCAAAATACTAGTATGGAATGTGAATTTGGATTTAAATTTAAAAAACATCTTCCCCCAAAAGCAAAAAAGTATAATTTGAATGAAATAACATCTGCTATTGACTCCCTAATACCTGTCATTGAAATAATTGCTAGCAGATTCAAAGGAGGATTTGAAAATCTTGGACCAATAAAATTAATCGCCGACATGGTAGTACATAGAGGATTGGTAAAAGGAATAGAAATAAATAAATGGGAAAATATAAATTTAACTGAACAAAATGTTGAACTATACAAAAATGGATCAAAAATAACATCAGGTTATGGCTCAGATGTTCTTGGGTCTCCATTAAATGTTCTTGAGTGGAGCGTAAATCACTTGTCAGAAAGGGGAAAACCCATTAATCCGGGAAATATTATTTCTACAGGGACTTGTACGGGTATTGTCCCTATATTTCCTGGTGATAATATCGTCGCAAATTTCGTTGGATTAGATACTATAAAACTAAATATTGCAAATTAAATCTGCTATTTAATTATTCAATCGAATTAATAATTTACCAAAATTATTGCCATTCATCATGCCAATAAATGCTTTTGGAGTATTTTCAATACCATCAATGATATCTTCTTTATATTTTAAAGAACCTTTTCTAACCCAATCTGACAATCTAATCAGGCCATCATGATATTGAGATTTGAATTGAAAAACAAGAAATCCCTGCATCGATGCTTGATTAATTAAAAGAGCACCACCCATTCTAGGCCCCATAGATGCTTCTTCTAAATTATAAAGAGAAATTTGTCCACAAATAGCTATTCTGCCACCTATGGCTATATTTGATATCACAGCATCAGAAATCTCACCACCAACATTATCAAAATAAACATCAACACCATCAGGTGCATACTCTAAAATTTTATTAATTACATTCTCTTTTTTATAATTAATAACAAAATCAAAATTTAATTCTGAAGAACAATAATCAATTTTTCTTTCACTACCTGCAATTCCAATAACTCTGCATCCCATTATTTTTGCAATCTGACCAACTATTGCTCCCACTGCTCCTGATGCAGCAGAAACCACTACGGTATCACCAGGTAATGGTTTGCAAATATTTAATAATCCGAAATAAGCAGTTAAGCCTGGCATCCCTAATACGCCCAATGCAGTAGATATAGGAGCTAAATTTGGATCTATAATTCTCACAGAGTTACCATCTGTTTTTCCATACTCTTGCCATCCAATATGAGCATTAACAAAATAACCTTCTTTTATTTTTCTATTTCTAGATTTAATAACTTTACCTACTGCTTCTCCTGTCATAACATCTCCCAATTTCACCGAAGGAGCGTAAGATTTAGTATCATTCATTCTTCCACGCATATATGGATCAAGGGATAAAAATTTAGATTCAATCAAAATTTCCCCTTCCAATAATTCAGGAAGTTCTGATTCCACTAATTTAAAATCTTCTGAATTTGGATATCCCGATGGTCTTTTATGCAATATCCAAGATTTATTCATATGACTCCCTCTGAATCAATTATCGAATTTATCATAGAAGGATCTACCAAACCACCTGTAATGATAAAACAAATTTTTGAATTTTTAGGAAATTTTTCCCGATACTCACTTAACCCCGCCAAAGTAATCGCAGAAGAAGGCTCTACTAATAAATTTTCATAATCTATAAAAGATTTCATAGATTTTAACAATAATTTCTCTTCAACTAACAAAATATCATCAACTATTGTTTTTACTCTGTTCACAGAAGCAAGTACAGGAATCCTAACAGACAGTCCGTCTGCAATAGTATCTGCCGTCTGATTCTCATAATTTTCCCCATTCAAAGCAAGATACATACAGGGTGATGCTGAGGGAATTAAACCAATAATCTGAGCTTTAGATTTTGAATCTTTAAAAGCTTTTCCTATACCTGATATTAATGATCCATTTCCAATAGGTACAAATATGTAATCAAAATCAATACCACTATTAATTATTTCTGTACCTATCGTCCCTGCCCCAACATGCATTCCATCCAAATCACCATCTTCTAGAAATATATCTCCGGTATCTTCGGCATATTTTTTACCATGAAATTTGGCATCATCAAAATCGTTCCCAAGTTTAACAACTTCAGATCCAGTCAGTTTGATTCTTTCCACTTTGGATTCGTTAGCATTTTCCGGAACATAAATTACACAAGGAATATTATTTCTTTTACATGCTTCTGCAATAGCAAGCCCATAATTTCCTGCCGATGCAGCTACAATTTTATTTATATTACTACCCTGGTCAACTAAATCTGATAAAACACTTAAAGCTCCTCTTAACTTAAATGACTTTACAGGTGTACAATCTTCTCTTTTAAGCCAAATCTCTGAATTAAAATGATCACTAATTATATTAGCTTTTAACAATGGTGTTGGAGTCCAATTTTCATTTGAAATCATTTCATATGTATTTAATTCATTCAATTTTATTACCCACTTTAAAATTAATTTTTTTATATCCTAATTCTGATTCTTTAATCAAAATATATTGATTCACAGCAATATTGTTTATTTCTTGAATACTTTGATCTCTAGGCCAAGTTATGTATAGTTTATCAATGTTTTTGCAATCTTGTATTCCCATAACTTTAATTAATGAAGATGATCCAAAACTACCTCCAGGTTCTACAATATTATTATAATTTTTATTGTCACAAACTAAATTTAGTTTGGCCCCTAAAGCAATTTTTCCTGATTTATCTCCTATCAATTTAATTCCAATCCAATTATTTGTGATATTAGAATTTTGATAAAGTATATTTGTAAAACCATCAGACAAATAAAAACCTCCCATTTGTTCAAAAATATCTAAATCACCATCTAAATCATAATCTGCAAAAGCCACTCCATGCCCTTTCTGAATATGCCCCAGGCCATATATATGAGTCTTGTCAACAAAACTCAATCCTTCTTTGTTAAAATAAAATGCATTGGGGACAAATGAATCAATAGCAGGATATCCTGTACCTAAATATAAATCATCATATCCATCATTATTGACATCTCCAAAATTTGCCCCCATAGTTGAATGAACTTTCAATAAACCTAAACTTTGAGTATTATCTCTATATAAACCCTCACCATTATTTTCATACAATTTTAAAGAATAATTTGAATCAACTTTACCCATAAAACTTTCAATAGATTTAATAATTCCATTCTCATATCCTGAAGAAAAAATATCTAAATCGCCATCATTATCATAATCCCAAAACCAAGAGGTGAAACTGTAATAAGGATCCGTGATTCCAATTTCTCTCGCTATATCTTTAAATAATCCGTTACCAAAATTTTTATATAATCTATTTTCACCGGCAAAATTAGATATAAATAAATCTATCAACCCATCATTATTATAATCACCCCAATCAGATGATTTACAATATCTATCATTTG
>VFGQ01000096.1 GCA_009391605.1 SAR202 cluster bacterium | reverse complement strand
GGATGCACTTATGTCATTTCCAACTTTATTATTAGCATTAGCTCTTATAGCTATGTTGGGTGGCAGCGTTTGGAATGTAATTGCCGTGATAACAATAGTTGATACACCAAGAATGGTTAGAATAGTAAGATCAGCTGTATTATCTGTAAGAGAGCAACAATATGTTGATGCAGCAAGGGGCATTGGAGCACCTGTACAAAGGATATTATTTATGCATATAGCTCCCAATACAATGGCTCCTGTTATTGTTCAGGCAACATATTTCTTTGCAGCGGCTATATTAACAGAAGCTTCTTTGAGTTTTCTAGGATTAGGTATACCCCCTGAAGATCCAAGTTGGGGCAATATTCTAGCTTTAGGTAGAAAATATTTGCAACAGGCGTTTTGGATAGCATTTTTCCCAGGATTAATTCTAACTATTAACGTGTTAGCCATGAATTTGGTTGGTGATGGTTTAAGAGATGCGTTAGATCCTAAACTTTCAAGAAGCTCTTAAAATATAAACTTATGCAATTTTATCTCGTATCGAATTTTGGAACGATTGTTAGAATATTAAGTGGTATTGGTCTTTCAGTGTTTTTTGGTATATTTGCTTTTTTTGTAGTGCAATCTATTTATGTATTATCTGGCGGATCATGGGGTTATTGGCCTAAGCCTGTAGTTATTATTGCGTGGTTTTATTTACCAGGATTATTCGGTTCGCTAGGATCTTTCTTACCTATTTGGATATATAGTGAGTATTCAATAATGTATAAGGCTATAGCAATTATAATAGTAATTATATTTGTGATTCTTGTAAGTTATTTTACATTTAATTTAACTCTTAATAAATATGAAGGTCTGGACTATTGGTTACGGTACGGGATGATTAAGGATATGGCAAATACTATTGTATGGATGGCTATAATTTCTTCTAATATTGTTTCGCTTTTTTTGTTAGGAGTAATATTTTTATATCAAAATAATTTTAAAAAAAATTAATAATTTTTTATATTTAATATTTTTTATATTGATTTGTGTTTAGTTTGTCATAGGCATATGAATGTCCTTTTTCTTTAAACAATTCTATTTGTTTTTGTCTTTCTCTTGATTTATGTTTTTGATCTTTTGATCTTTTATTAAAACAATTGGAGCATGATACCCCTATTTCATATTTTTCAGATTTTTTATCATCGTTTGAGATAGGATTTTTGCATCCTTTACATAATTCATATGAACCTGTAGATAAATCGTGTTTTACAGATACTCTGTTATCAAAAACAAAACATTCATCCTCCCATAGAGTATTTTTCTGATCAATTTCTTCAAGGTATTTCAAAATACCCCCTTCTAATTGATAAATATTTTTAAAGCCTTCTTGTAACATATATGCTGATGCCTTTTCGCACCTAATCCCTCCAGTACAATACATTGCAATATTCTGATCCTTATTATTAGATAATTTTGATTTTATAAAATTATTGAATTCTATAAAATTATGTGTTTTTGGATCTACTGAATTTTTGAATCTACCAATTTTAGTCTCATATTTATTTCTAACATCAATTACCAAAACTGAATCATCTTTAATTAAATTGTTCCAGTCTTTAGGTTTTATGAATTTACCAGTTTTACTAGGATTTTTTACTTTATTTGCAAATGGTACGATTTCTTCTTTTAATTTAATTTTTAGTTTGTAAAATGGCATTATTTTTGTATAAGAATATTTAATTTCAGTATTATTGAAATTAAATTTATTTAATAATACTGAAAATTCGTTAATGGAATCATTTAATCCTGCAACGGTTCCATTTATTCCTTCAGGGGAAAGAATTATAGTACCTCTAATATTTTTTTCATTACAAAAATTATTAAATTGTTTTTTATATTTTATGAATTTAGATTTAATTCTTTTAAATTCATAAAATGCAATAACAGTAAAATGATCTGGCATCATATTTGTTTATATTAGTTCTTTACCATCTTCTTTAACAATATCTCCTCGTAGCATTACTGTATTTATATTATGCAGTGCTTTAATATCGTCATTTGGATTACCATCAACAACTATAATATCAGCTGATTTTCCTTTATCTATGGTACCTGTTTCATTATCTACATCTAAGCATTCTGCAGAAGTTTTAGTACAAGCAACAATTGCTTCCATGTTCCCCATACCAATTACATCTACCATTCTTTCAGGAGTATAAGCTATGTCTCCGAATCTGACATATAACATTCCACTATCAATTCCTGAAACAAATTTTACACCACGTTTCCTCATATCTTGCAATATAGTAGCTCTTTCACCAGGATTTCTGAACCCTGGTGCTTCTGGATCAAAATCAGGATCTCTGAATGTTCTCATATATCCGGTTGCGACTGTAGCATCTACATAAATTCCTTTTTCAGCAATTTGATCAGCTACATCTTCTTTATAATCAAACATTTTATCTGGATCTTCAGCAAGCCAGGTACAGTGTATTATATTATGCATTCCTGCTTTTACGCAGTTTACAACACCGACAGTTCCATGAGCATGCGAACATACTCTTCCTCCAAGTCTAATTGCATCATCAACAACAGCTTTTAATGTCTCTGCAGGGAATTGAGCAGCTCTCATGTTAGATCGAGGGGTGAAACCACCTCCGGTAGACATGATTTTTATCCATTCTGCTCCAAGTTTCATATTTGCCCTTGCTGCAGTTACTGCTTCATCTAATGTATCAGCTTCAGTTCCAAAATAATTACAATGCCCGGCAGTGGTTGTAACTACTTGTCCGGCTAATAGCATTCTTGGTCCAGGGATAATTCCTGCATTTACCGCATCTCTTATAGGAAAAGCTATATGATTTTTACTTCCAATGTCTCTCATTGTAGTAACACCACTCATCAGGGTTTTTCTTACAGCATCAGTAGCTCTTATAGCTAAAACTGTATCGGAGTCATTTAATGCAGCTTCGTAATTCCCAGGTTCAGGGCTTACATGCATATGTGTATGAACTTCAATTAAGCCCGGCATTATTGTTGTATTAGGATAGTCAAGTATTTCATATCCTTCTTTGGGTAAGTTATTAGCATCTGTTATATCTTTTATTTTTCCGTTTTCTATAATGACAGCAGAATTTTCTTTTGGCTTACCGCCATTTCCGTCTATTAGATATTTCCCTTTAATAATCTTATTCATAATACCTCCTATAATATTACAGAGATTATAACATTATTTCTTTGTAGTAAGTAAATTTATTTTATCCTTATTTTTAATATAGACTTATAAATTTTGGCAATTTATAATAATTCAGCCGGTATATTCTATTCATGGGATTTTCTTGAATATAAATGAAATAAATGAGCTTGCGCAAAGCATTCGGATAGACATATTAAATATGACTAGTAATGCAAATAGTGGTCATCCAGGAGGATCTTTGTCTTCTGCTGATATATTAGCTGTATTGTATGGGAATATATTGAAATATGATTCCAAAAATCCTAAATGGGAGGATAGAGATCGTTTTATACTAAGTAAAGCTCATGCATGTCCAGTTTTATATGCAGCTTTAGCTGAAAACGGATATTTTGATAAGTCAGAATTGTTAACTTTTAGAAAATTAGATTCTCGTTTACAAGGACATGCACACATTAAGACACCTGGTGTTGAAATGTCTGGAGGTTCATTAGGCCAGGGACTATCTTTTGGTGTTGGTGTTGCTTTATCTGCAAAATTAGATAAAAAAAATCATAAAACTTATGTATTGTTAGGTGATGGTGAATTAAATGAAGGTCAAATATGGGAAGCAATAATGACTGCTAAAAAATATGAATTAGGAAATTTGGTTGCAATAGTTGATAAAAATGGCATACAAAATGACAGATTTACTCATGAGGTAATGGATTTGAATCCATTACCGGAAAAATGGGAATCATTTGGATGGGAATGCTTTGAAGTTGACGGTCATGATACAGAATCACTTATTCAAGTATTTCAATCTGTAAATTTTGAAAATCACACACCCAAAGTTATTATAGCTGATACTATCAAAGGTAAAGGGGTAAGTTTTATGGAAAACAATCCGGATTTTCATGGAAAGGCAGCAAATCCTGAACAGTTAAAACAAGCAATCGCTGAAATTAATAACCAATAAATGGTATGAAAAATGGATACTGCTTCAACGCGTGAATATGCAGGAAAAAAAATATTAGAATTAGGTGCTACCAATCCTGATTTATGTGTTGTTGGTGCTGATTTAAATAAATCGACATTCACAAACTTGTTTGCAGAAAAATACCCTGATAGATTTTTTGATGTAGGAATTGCAGAACAAAATATGGTTAATATTGCTGCAGGGTTAGCAGCTTCTGGTAAAATTCCTATTGTAAGTACGTTTGCTGTTTTTGGATCTACTAGACCTATGGATCAGTTAAGGGTTGGTGTAGCTCAATCGAATTTGAATGTAAAAGTTATATTGACTCATGCAGGCCTTCTTACAGGAGAGGATGGTATTTCTGCTCAAAGTTTAGAAGATATTTCTTTATTTTTATCTCTTCATTCTTTTTCTGTTTTAGTCCCTTCTGATGCTTATGAAGCACAAGCTGCAGTTGAACTTGCTGTTAATACACCTGGCCCTTTTTATATCAGACTTTCTCGCCCTGCAACACCTGTTTTGAATAATAAAAATATTCAGTTACAACAAGGTGGTTCCAATGTTATGGTAAATGGATCAAATATTTCAATTTTTGCATGTGGATATATGGTTTATCATGCAATAGAGGCTGCTAAAATATTAAAAGAACAACATGGTATTAGTGCAAGAGTCGTTAATATATATTCTTTAAACCCAATAGATGAATCAATTATAATTAAGTGTGCTGAAGAATCTCAATTTATTTTAACTGTAGAGGAACATTTTAAGTATGGGGGGTTACATAGTTTGATATCCCAAATTGTTACACAAAATAATCCTGTTAAGGTGTTGAGTGTTTCAATGAATACTTATGCTGAATCAGGTACTTCAGATGAACTTATTAATAAATACGGATTAAATTTCAATAGTATTGTAGAAAAGGTGTTGGCTAATTTAAGTTGAGAATATAAAACTTAAATTAGCCAACACCTTTTAGTTTTCTACCATATGATTGGATTGTTTGTTATTATTCTTGGAATAGGTGTTGAAGATGTTTAATGGGAATTTTCTTCTTAACTTCTTCGCAATTATTATCAACACATTCTTTTAGAACAACTGTAACTTGAGGTGAGTAATCTTCGATAATAAATGTGTATTCAAGTTCATTTCCAGTTATTCCACTTTCTACATTGATCCATTCTATTGATGAGTTTGCAATTGTTTGGTGTGTTGCACAGGTTACTGTTAGTACCGTGGCATCTAATACACATCTAACTTCAAGTTTTTCACGCAAAGAAGTTAGCATGGTATCATCAGAATCAGAAGCAGGGGTAGATGCAGCAGGAGCAGGAGCAGGGGTATTTTTTTCTGGTGTATCTACATTATTATTAGAACTACATCCAATAATAAAAATTATCATAGTTAATGTTAAAAATATTTTCATTTGTGTATTTCACTTAATTATTAAAGCTTTATTATACTGTTTTTATCAAAATACTGTAAATAAAATTATATAAAAAATGTGTAAAGTTTAGTTTTGATTAATTTAAGTTAACAATAGATATCTCAGGCCGTACAACATTTACAATCTGCTACCATATGGTTAGGTTTTTTTTCTGTTAAGCTTGGAGGAGTTTCAGAGCAAGTACATTTACTTTGATTTAAACATCTTGGTTGAAAAACACAACCTGGCGGGGGATTTAAAGGACTGGGCACATCGCCTTCTAAAATTATTTCATCTCTTTCTATATCTGGATGAGATGGTAATGCTGCTGACATTAAAGCTTTGGTGTAATTATGTAATGGATTATCAAATAGTTCAGTAGCATTAGCTTCTTCCATTAAATTCCCTAGATACATTACTCCCATCTTATCGCACATGTATCTTACGGTTGCTAAGTGGTGAGCTATTAATAAATAACTCAAGTTATATTCTTTTTGCAAATCAACCAATAAATTCATTATTTGTGCTCTTATAGATACATCTAATGCAGAAACAGGCTCATCCAATACAATTAATCTTGGATTTAAAGATAATGCTCTTGCTACACCTAATCTTTGTCTTTGGCCTCCGCTAAATTCGTGAGGATAGAGGTTCGCCTGGTAAGCCTGTAACCCAACTTCAACTAACAATTCATTTACCCGGCTTCTTATTTGTTTTTTTGTCATATCAGTATTAATTTCCAGTGGTTCTCCTATAATATCTCTTACTCTCATTCTTGGGTTTAAAGATGCCCATGGATCTTGAAATACAGCTTGAACTGAAGATTTATAGGTTTTTTTGTACTCTGGATCAGTTTTTGAAGTTTCATATACATCCTGATCATTGAAAATGATATTACCTGCAGTTGGTTCTTCTAGCATAAGTATCATTTTAGCTGTTGTTGTTTTTCCACATCCGGATTCCCCGACCAGTCCGTATGTTTGCCCTTCTTCAATTTTAAATGAAACATTATTTACAGCTGTTAGGTCTTTTGATCCCGAGCCTAAGAAACCGCCTCCAACCTGAAATATTTTTTTTATATTTTGTAATTCTATTAAAGTGTTTGCCATTTTATTTTTTACTTGATTTAGATTTACATGTACCGCGACAGCATTTACATCCGTCAACTAAATGACCTGGTGTTATTTCTACCATTTCATATTTTTCATTTATACAAACATCGCAGCACGGCGTTTCTTTTCTAGGTGAAAATCTACAGCCATTAGGGACATCCCACAAGGCTGGTGGTTGGCCTGGAATTGAATATAATCTGTCTATATCTTCATCCATGCTTGGTACAGATTTAATTAACCCCTGTGTATAAGGATGCTTTGGGTTGTTGAAAATTTCCCTCACATCGCCGATTTCAACAATTCGCCCAGCATACATAACGGCAACTCTGTCACACATTTTAGCAACTATTCCAAAATCATGAGTTATAAATAATATAGCCATACCAAATTCGTTTTGTAAATCTTTGAGTAATCTTAGATACTGAGCTTGAATTGTGGCATCTAATGAAGTTGTTGGTTCATCAGCAATTAAAATGGTTGGGCTACATGAAACTCCAATAGCTCCAACAACTCTTTGTCGCATTCCGCCACTTAATTGATGCGGGTAGTCTTTCATTCTCTCTTCAGGTGCAGGGATATTAACTTTTTTTAACATATCTATAATTGAGTTGTATAATTGGGACCCTTTGAGGTTTTTATGAATATTTAAGGTTTCACCAACTTGATCTGAGATTTTGAATACAGGATTTAATGCAGTCATTGGATCTTGTAATACCATTGCAATTCTTGATCCTCTTACAGATTGCATTTCTTTGTCAGATTTATTTAACAGATCTTCACCTTCTAAATTTATTTCGCCGCCTACGATAAATCCCGGCGGAGATGGTATCAGTTGCATTATTGATAAAGCAGTAACTGATTTCCCTGATCCGGATTCCCCAACAACAGCTAAAGTTTCATCTTTTTTTAAATCAAAGCTAACTCCGTCTACAGCTTTAACTAAACCCCATTTAGTAGAAAAATGAGTTTGTAAGTCTTTTACAGACAAAACTATTTCTTCAGTTGTTTTTTTCTTTGAGGTTTGTTTTTTCGTTTGTTTATTTACCATATGATTAGAATATGAATTACTGTTCAGAAAAATATAATAAATTGAATATAAAAAATCAACTGATAATTAGAGAATATTTAGTATTTAAATTTCTAGTTAATAGATCTACTCCATCCACCATCTATATTGATACAAGTTCCTGTTAAAAATCCAGAATTTTGTGAAGCAAGAAAAGTTACAAGATCCCCTACAGGTTCTGGCCATCCAAATTTACCTATAGGTAAATTTTCTTTAATAAATTGATCTACTATGTCTTTTTTGTTTTCATTTTGAAATTTTTCCCATCCTCCTCCGGGATGAGCTACTGGCCCAGGTGCAACAGCATTAATTAAAACACCATATTTTGCCAAATCTACTGCGGCATGTTTTGTTATGCTATTCAGTGCTGCTTTTGCTGTCATATAAGATAAATTTCCACCTAATTCACGTCCATATACTGATGAAATATTTATTATTCTGCCCCAATTGTTGGATTTCATTTCGGGGATGACGAGTTGCATTAATTTTAGTGTTGGATCTATATTTAATTCAAAAGCTTTATTTAAATCCTTGATCTCAGTCCCTTCCACTCCTTCTCGTTTTACTGAACCCCCTACATTGTTTACCAATATTTCTATTGGGCCTAATTTATTTGTAATTTCCTCAGTCAAACTACTTAGAGATGATATATTTGTTATATCTGATTTAATTGCAATAGATTGCGGACTGAATACTTTTATTTCATCCAGGGTGTTATTAAGAGTATTTTGATTTCTACCACATATCACTACTTTTACTTCCTCTTTGGCTAATGAAAGTGCACATGATTTTCCAATTCCCCTACTACTCCCTGTGACTAAAGCTATTTTATTTTTAATTCCTAATTCCATTATTCACCTTTATAATTTAATTAATTAATATTTTAAATTCATTTTCATCGATGATTTTTATTTTAAATTCTGTCGCTTTTTCTAGTTTTGATCCAGGATCAGTTCCTGTAATTAAATAATCGATATTTTTAGTGATATTGTTACTTACTTTTCCTCCTAGAGATAATATCAAATCCTTTATTTCTGATCTTGTAAATTTTTCTAATTTACCTGTTATAACAAAATTTAACCCAAGTAACTCTGAGTTAATATTTGAAGATTTTATGTTTTTATAATTTAATCCTAAATTTATCAATTTATCAATTTGAGTTCTGTTATTAGCATCATTAAAATATTCAATAATACTCATAGCTGTTTCTGGTCCTATTTGAGGAATTTCTAATAAGTGAGCATAATTAAGATTATATAGATTTTGTATTGATTCAAATTTATTCAAAATTAAATCTGACATTTCATTTCCAATATGATTTATGCCTAAAGCTACTAATAATTTTACAGATGATCTGTTTTTACTTTTTCCTATTGAATGAATTAACTTTTCAGCACTTTTTACCCCAAATCCATCCAATTGTAGTAAATCCTCTTTTTTTAAGTAGTAGATATCAGCAAAATTATTGATTATGTTATTAGATACTAGTTTTTCAATAATTGAGGGACCTAATCCTTCAATATCCATGGCATTTTTACTTGCAAAATATTCTATAGATCTTTTGATTTTAGTGATACATTTATTATTGACGCAATAATAAATTGCATCAGATTTATTTTTTACAATATTAGAATTACAGCTTGGACACATGGTTGGAAAAATAAATCTTTTTTCAAATCCATTTCTTTTATTTTTAATTACTGATAAAACTTTAGGTATAACATCCCCAGCTCTTTCTACATATACCCAGTCACCAATTTTGAGATCTAATTTTTCTATATAATTTGGATTGTGTAAAGTGGCATTAGTGATTGTAACCCCATCCAGTTCTATTGGTACTAGATTAGCTATTGGGTTAATTGTCCCTGTTCTGCCAATATTAATTTCAATATCTTTGATTTGAGTAATTGCTTTATTCCCAGGATATTTAAAAGCAATTGCCCATTTAGGAGATCTAGTTAATTCGCCTATAATATTTTGAGAGTCTATGTTGTTTACTTTTATTACTAGGCCATCACATAAATAATCTAGTTCGGGTATTTTCTTTTCAAAATTTTTATATATATTTATAGCGTCTTCTAGTGAATCAGATAACATAGTATTATTATTTGTTTTGAATCCTAATTCTGATAAAAATTTGAGTCTATCGTATTGAGTCCCTGGCAATAGTATTGAAGAATCATAATAGCCAATGCTGTATATAAAAGTATCAAGTTTACGAGACTTTGTTATGATTGGGTCAAGTTGCCTTAATGAACCTGAGGCACAATTCCTGGGATTTGAATATTTTGGAAGATTGTTTTTCCCCCTTTCTATATTTAGGCTTGTAAATTGAGATTTAGATATAAAAACTTCACCTCTGATTTCTATATTTCCTGGAATATTCTTATTTAAATTCAAAGGGATAGATTTTATTGTACGTGCATTAGATGTGACATCTTCACCTTCGTTTCCATCTCCTCTGGTTGAGGCTGTTTTTAGTTTGCTATTTTCGTAAATTAAAGAAATTGCCAGCCCATCTATTTTTAGTTCAGATACCATTTCAAAATTTTGATTTTCTAGTATTTTAGAATTTCTATTATGCCAAGAATGAAATTCTTCTTCGTTAAAACAATCTGCAAGACTCATCATTGGTTGCAAGTGTTTTATTATTTTAAATTCGGTTGATGGTTCTGCCCCTATTCTATGAGTAGGAGAATCTATATCTTTATATTGAGGATAAAGGTTTTCTAATTTGATCAATTCTCGAAAATAAGTATCATATTCACCATCAGATAATTCTGGGTTTTGTTTAATGTAATATAAATAATTATTATTATTTAATAACTTTTTTAAGTATTTTATTCTATTTACAATGTCCATAATATTGAAAAAAATTATAGTAATTTAGTACTTATTTTATTATTCTATATTTCCTGTATATTTTAGATATCTATTAATGTTTAATATTAATAGATATCTAGGCTATTTTTATATAAATTATAATCGTTTTGATCAAGATGAGTTTAACAACAGATATAAAAAATAAAATTTCAGTTTTAGACTTGGTTTCTGAACATGCAGATTTAAAAAGACAAGGAAGACTTTATAAAGCTTTGTGTCCATTTCATAATGAAAACACACCTTCTTTTATTGTCGACCCTGAAAAAAATATATGGAGATGTTTTGGTGCTTGTTCGGTGGGTGGAGATATATTTTCTTTTTTAATGAAAAAAGAAAATATATCTTTTATTGAGTCATTAAAATATTTTAGTAAAAAATTAGGTATATCAGACAAATCGTTTAATTTGAGTAGAAGTAAAATTTTAGAAGAAATTAGAAAAATTAACAATCTAGCTGTTAATTTTTTTAAACATTCTTTATTTTCAGACAAAGGTGTTTTGACAAGAGATTATTTGAAAGAAAGAGGAATAACAAAAGAATCAGCTTTGAAGTTTAATTTGGGTTACAATCCAAAAGGAAATGAATTATATAATTATTTAATCAGTCATGGAATTGAATCTAAAAATATAATTGATTTTGGTCTGGCATTTGAAAATAGCACGGGAGATGTGATAGATTTTTTCTCAGAAAGATTGATTTTTCCTATTATCGAATTAAAAGATAATGTATTAGGATTTGGAGGAAGAATCATGTCTGATAAAAATCCAAAATATATTAATACTAAAAAAAATCTATTATTTGATAAGGGTTCTGTGTTATATGGATTAGATCAAGCTGCAGAAAATATTCGAGACGAAGATGAATGCGTTTTAGTAGAAGGTTATACAGATGTTATTACTGCCCATCAGTTTGGATTTAAAAATGTTATTGCTTCAATGGGGACAGCAATAACTATATATCAGGCAAATAAAATTTCAGATATTTCTGACAGTGTAGTTATTGCTTTGGATTCAGATCAAGCAGGTTCAGAAGCAACTTTAAATGCTTTGGATAAAAGCTGGGGAGTCTTTAAATCAAATAACAAAGAATTACCTGTTGGTATTACTAATAAATCAATAAAGAAGACTTTTATGCTTCGTATTGTTACTTTACCTGACAATTCAGATCCTGATGATTTTATTAGAAATTCTCCAGAGAAGTGGAAAGAAAGTATATTAAATGCAAGTCCGATTGTAGAATATTTAATTGAATCACTTTCAAACAAATTTGATTCATCTACTGCTGAAGGCAAAGAACTTATTGAAGAAATTATAAGACCATTTATATCTAAAGAAAAAAATCCTTATATTCAGGATCAATATGTATCAATGTTAAGTAAAGAATTAAATGTTTCAGAAGAACGAATTAAGGCTGGATTTGATTCAAAAACAAAAAGATTTAATGATAATTCAAACAGATTGTTTAAATTAAAAGAAAATTCTTTTAATAGTTTTCAGACTATTCCAGATGACAAGAATAGGTTAACAATTTTATCAGAATATTTAACAGGAATAGTTTTATCTAATAAGAATTTAAATAAAGACCTGTTTATTGATTGGGATATTGAGATGATTGATGATACAATTTGTAAGCAGATTTTATATAAATGGTCTAAAGAAGATAATTCAATTGAAAATGAAAATAAAATTGAAGAAAATTTATATAATGAAATAAATTATTTTCAATCTGATAAATTAATATTTTATGATAATGAAAAGTTAATTAATGTTATATCACAATGTAAGAATGATATAGAAAGGGAATACTTGATAGCAAAAAATGTGACCTTAATGTTAGATTATCAAGAAAATATTGATGAGATTAATAAAACAGAAAATCGTATTAAGATTTTAGATAATACTACTATCAAAAAAATATATTAATATAATTCAAATTAGGTTTTTATATGTCAAATAAAATGTGGAATAGTGAACAGGATTCTGTTTTAGTGAATTTTATTCAATCAGCTAAAAAAAATATGATGCAAAGGGAAGAATTTAGTGATGACCCGGAAGATATTGCTAAAGATTTTATGAGTTTGAAAATTTCTAGAGAATCCAGGAATGACAATTCTGAAAATATCAATGACGAGATGGGTGATGCTTATAGATTGAATAATGAAGGAGAATTAGTTTTACTTGATGATGTAGTTAATGATACTCCTGAAATAATTGATGATCCTGTGAGGCTTTATTTACGTGAAATAGGACGAGTTAGTTTATTAACTGCCAAAGACGAAAGAGAATTAGCACGATCTATGGAAGAAGGAGAGTTTATAGATCAGACTGCTCAAAATCCAACTTTGAATAATGATGCAGCTTTAACAGATACATTTATAGCAAATATAGCCTTAGAAAAAATAATAGATAATTTTAAAATTTTTGAATTAATATTAAAAAATATAGGTTATAAAGTCCCTAGAGCAGGCTTACATGTTAATCAGATATTAAATTATTCTGAATTATTAGATAAAAGACAAATAAAAAAATATAATAAATATGTTTTTGATATATTAGATGAAGAATTGATTAATTATTTAGCAGATTCAATGAATCTTGAACCTACAGAAGTGAGTGAAAGATTACGAACAACTTCAACTGCTATGAGGTTACTTCCATCATTTTTTCATGAAACTTTAAGTGGATATCAATCTAATAAAGAAATAAAAAAAGCATTAAAAAATGGAGAAATATTTAAAAAATTGAATAAAAGTAAATTAGATTTAGCTGATTTTTATTCTCAAAAAATAATAATTTCCAATAATAGTAAAAAGCTATTATCAGAAGCTAATTTAAGATTAGTTGTTAGTGTTGCTAAAAAATATATTGGGAGAGGTATGTCTTTATTAGATCTTATCCAAGAAGGTAATATAGGATTAATAAGAGCTGTTGAAAAATTTGATTATAGAAAAGGATATAAATTTAGTACTTATGCTACATGGTGGATTAGGCAAGCAATAACAAGAGCAATTGCTGATCAAGCCAGAACAATAAGAATACCTGTACATATGGTTGAAACAATTAATAAATTATTAAGAACAAGCAGGAAATTAGTGCAGGAATTTGGAAGAGATCCTTCCAGCGAAGAAATAGCAAAAGAAATGGAAGTTACTCCAGAGAAAGTACGTGAAATATTGAAAATATCACAAGAACCTGTATCACTTGAAACTCCGGTTGGTGAAGAAGATGATAGTGATTTGGGTGATTTTATTGAAGATAGAACAGCGATTGCACCAGCAGATGCAGCTTCTCATCAATTATTAAAAGAACAAGTAGAAGATGTATTAGAAACTTTAAGTGAAAGAGAAGCAAAAGTTTTGCAATTACGTTTTGGATTAGAAGATGGAAGAAGCAGAACTTTGGAAGAAGTGGGTAAAGATTTTGGTGTTACAAGAGAAAGGATAAGACAAATTGAAGCAAAGGCTTTACGTAAATTACGTCATCCAATGAGATCTAAAAAATTAAGAGATTTTTTGGATTAAAATTACCTTATCCTTATATTTCCCTTTCCGGTCAAAATCCATTTATAGCTACATAAGTTTTCGAGGCCCATAGGTCCTCTTGCACCATATTTGTTAGTACTTATTGCAACTTCTGCACCAAGTCCAAATTCTCCCCCGTCATTAAATTGAGTGCTAGCATTTACCATAATAGCAGCCGAATCAATATTATTAACAAAAGTTTTAATACTATTTTTTGATTCTGAGATAATGCCATCAGTATGCCCAGATCCATGATCGTATATATGAGATATGGCTTCTTCAATAGAATATACACATTTTATTGATAAGATCAGATCTAAAAATTCTTTTCCCCAATCACTTTTTGATGATTTTAATACTTTATTGTAATTATATTTTTTTATTTCATTATAAGATTTCGAATCACATCTTATTTCCACATTTGATTCTGATAAACTTTTTATCACAAGGGGCAAAAAAGTAGGTAGAATTTTGGAATGTATAAGTAATGTATCTAGTGCATTACACACGCTTGGTTTGGAAACTTTAGAATTTAATACTACAGATATGGCTTTATCTATATCTGCTGAATGATCTATGTATATATGGGTCACTCCAATACCTCCGGTAATTGAAGGCATTTTAGCTTCTTTTCCAACCATTTTAACTAAACTTTCCCCACCTCTGGGTATCATTAGATCAATGTAATCATTAAGTTGAAGAAATTCTTTTGTTATTTTTCTATCAGTTGATTCAATTAAATTAACAAAATTATCATCTGTTCCAAATTCTTTTAGAGATTGCTTGATGATTGTAGTAAGGCATATATTAGTATTTATTGATTCTTTTCCGCCTTTTAGGATTACTGCATTACCTGATTTTATACATAAGCTCGATATATCTGTAGTTATATCTGGCCTGCTTTCGTAAATTACACCTATAACGCCTAATGGAACAGTAATTTTTTTTAAATTCATCTCATTATCTAATATTTTATCTTCAATAATTTTGCCTACAGGGTCATTTAATGAAATTATGTTTTCTATTCCATTTAGCATAAGTTCGATTTTATGTTCTGTTAAAGTTAGTCTGTCAATAAATGCAAAATCCTTTTTCATATCCTTTGAATTTTGGACATCAATTTGATTATTTTCTAAGATATTATTTTTATTTTTATTTATATTGCTATGAATAAGCTTTAGTAATTTATTTTTATCTTCGGTACTGAAATTACTAAGTATTTGTGATGCTTTATGTGTTTTTTTAGTTAAGTTAATTAAATCTTGTTTTTTCATAATATATTTTTTGGCAATTATAAATTTACTAAATTATTTTTATGTATAATTTCTTCGGTGTGTATATAGCCTAGTTTATTAATTATATCTTTAGATTGTTTTCCTTTAATTTTATTTATTTCTTTATTAGAGTAACTAGTAATTCCGCATGCGATAAGTTGTTTTGCTTTATCTAATATACATACTACTTCACCTGCTTTAAAAGACCCTGATACAGATATTATACCTGGAGGAAGAAGACTGGTATTTTTTTGTAAAATTGCATTTTTAGCTCCCTCATCTACAGTTAAAGATTTAGATCTGGACATATTATTTAACAACCATCTTTTCTTTCTTTCTATTATTTTTAATTTTGCAGGAAAAAAAGTCCCAATTTTTTCACCATTTATAATTTTTAATATATTATCAGGATTTTTCCCGCTGGCAATTATTACATCTGTTCCAGATACAGACGCTAATTCAATTGCTTTTAATTTTGCATTCATTCCCCCAGTCCCAAGGTTATTTGCAGTTGGGCCACCCAATGAATCAATATCCTGAATACCAACATTTTTTATTTCTGAGATAAGTTTAGCACTTTGTGGGTATAGATTAGGATCGGTAGTAAACAAACCTTCGATAGAGCTTAAGATTATTAGTAGATTTGCATCAATCATATTACTTACAAATGAAGATAAAGTATCATTATCACCGAACTTTTCACCTTCAAGTTCTTCAGTAGATACAACATCATTTTCATTAATTATTGGAATAATTTTAAATTCAATTAATTTTTCAATTGTATTTTTAATATTTAAATAAGTTGATTTATCTTCTGTGATTTCTTTTCTTGTTAATAATATTTGAGAAGTTTTTATATTTAATTTTTCGAATATTTCTTGATAATGTTTCATAAGATATGGCTGTCCTAAAGATGCAAGTACTTGTTTAACTGAAGTTTGTTTTTGATTTATATTATCAATTAGTTTTTTATTAATTAATTGCATACCAGCACCTACAGCACCTGAGGAGATAAGTACTATTTCATAATTTAATTCTATTAACTTTTTACAAACTTCAGAAAGATTAGAAATAAATTTATAATTTAAATCCCCATCTTTCTCAGTGATGAGTGAAGTTCCAATTTTAATTACTATTCTTTTATATTTCATGTTAATTATTTAAATATAATAAAATGATGATTTTGTCTATTATTGAAAATAAGTGTATATTTTATATTATTAGCTTACTAGGTATGTAGTGGAAGGATTTAATAGTTTAGATATTAGTAAAATTCAAGAATTATCTCAGAATTTAGCTTTTACTGCAGGTTCTTATATTTTAGGTAATGTAAGTAAAGTTAATAAAAAAATGTATAAAGATAATACTGATGGTAACAAAGAAGTAGTTACTGAAATTGATTTAAATATACATAAAAAGTTATTAGGGATTATAAGTAAATATTATCCTGATCATGAGGTTTTATCTGAAGAAGACATTAATAGTAATAATATTGATTATAAGAAACCGATTTGGATTATTGACCCATTAGATGGAACAACAAATTTTTCAAATGGACTTCCTGTTTTCGGAAGTTCAATATCTTTTGTGTTTAATTATCAAACTGAAGTATCAGCATTATTTATTCCTTCTGTTGAAAAAATAGGTGGCAAATGTATTTCTTGGTCTAAAAGTACTGGAATTTTAGTAGATAATCGTAATTTTTTATTTAAAGAGAATTCTAATATTTCGTTTGTTCCAGGTTATTTATACTCAAATACAAAATTAATAAAAAAATACAATAAATTAAATTTTTTATCAAAAGATTTTAGAAATTTAGGAAGTATTTCATATGAAGGGGCAATGGTTATATTAGGTAATGGAAAATCATTGTTATGTAATAATCCTAAAATTTGGGATGTTGCAGCGTTAATCGGTATATTTTCTGAGCAAAATAAGTCGATTTATATTAGCAAAACCGAAAAGAATAATAAAAAATGGAATAAATTAAAAAGTATGGATGAAATTTATAAAAATATAGATAAAAAATCTTACAGAATAGGGTTTGATATATTTTTTATAAATGAATAACAATTTTCATATTAAAGGCCATGGAATATTATCGTTTTGATTGATTGGGGGTAGTTTTTTTGTTTCTAAAATTAGATCTAATCTTTCAGTAATTGCTTTAATCTCGCTGTTAGAAAGCAGCTCTTTAAATAAAGTTTGTATATTTTTATCATTAATAAATTTTAATTTTAATTTTGTTATTTCTTTTATAATATTGCCAGGTATTATTTTCTCCCAAACATCAAACATAACTGTTCTGACTTTGAAAATTTCATGAAAAGTAACACCATGATCAATACTCCATAATTTGTTTTCTTCATCTAGAATACAATGACCTCCTTTTCTATCAGCATTGTTTATTAAGTAATCAAATATAGCAAATTTAAAAAAATCATTGGTTTTAATTTTTAATAAATCAAAATAATTCAAACCTTTATTAAAAATTATCTTTTGTATTGATCCATGTCCATAAGGATCAATATTAACTATAAATGTTGGAGGAATATTTGGCCATCCTAGCAATAAAGAAAAAATATAACTTGCATATTCTCTTTTGTAAAGGCATCCTGAAGGAAAATCATATAAGGGTCTTTCCCCTAATTCAGGTTTGTAGATTGCATATTCTTCATTTGAAAATTCAAGAAGTAAATTACTGTTAGTACCTTGTTGTAAATTGTAAATATTTTTTATTTTTTTATTTAATGTGTATGAAAATTTTTCTGATTCAAAATGATTAAAAGGATCTTCATGAATAATTGTTATATTCAGATTATGTTTGGAATTCATTTTAGTTTTTTTGTTTATAATGCCCATTTTTTCTTGGGCAATTTATACAAATGTTAGAATCGGAATCAGATTTATCATTTTTATTCATAGGCCGATAGCATAATTTGCATAAAGGTCGGCCTTGAGATGCTAATTTCAAAGTTGATTTTGCAAAAAGTAATGCCTGATTAAAATTTAAATTAATTTTTAATTTGTTAAATATTTCTGTTTCTGTTTCTTCTCTGAAATATAAAATGAATATTTTATTGTTGTTTTGAATTTCAATTTGTATATTGTTAGATTTAATTTCTTCATCAATATAATCGATATCATGTTTATTTTCTTCATTTGAATCAGAGATATTGATGCTATATAAATTTCTAATAATATATTCACTGATAGATATTAGTTGTTCTTTTTCAACAAAAATTTTATATGATTTTTGAGATGTGTATAATTCAATACTGAATATACGATTGCCTGGTTCCCCGGATGTCATAGTCTCAATATATTCAACTTTATTTAATTCATTATCAAAATTTACCATTGTACTTTATACTATATGTTTTATAATAATTCTTTCAATACAAC
>VFGQ01000014.1 GCA_009391605.1 SAR202 cluster bacterium | reverse complement strand
TTTCCAAAATTTATAGCTTCTTTTGTATATTGTGTTGCTAATGGAGAAAAATCCACAATTTTTAACAATTTTTCAATCATTAAATTCATAATCTTATCTTCACTTGTAATTGAATTAATAAGTCCAAAACTAACTGCTTCTTCAGAATTGATATCTAGCCCAAACATAATCATTTCTTTTGCTTTATTTAATCCGATTATTCTTGGAAGTAATTGTGTAGCACCATCAAATTGTATATTTTCATCTAAAATTTGATTCATTGAAAAAGTAGAATTCAGAGTACATATTCTATAATCCATAGGTAATATAAATTCAAATGCTCTATTTATAATTTGTCCGTTTATCGCACACAAAGTTGGCTTTCTAATATTCATCACTAATTCAGTCAAACTTAAATAATTAAATCTATCACCACCATCATTGTGAATATTAAATCCTTTTGAAAAATCAAACGCGACAGCCCAAATATTATCATCAAAATTAATATCATCTACTAATAAATTTAAATCATAATAAATATCATCTGCTGTCATATTATTTTTTGAAAAAACAATTACAATAGATTTTTTATATTTTTTTATTTTAAAAAAATTATATTTATTCATATATTCAATCGTTTCTTAACATTAACCAAATCAGGAATAGAATTAATCCCTAAATCTTCTACTACAAAACTTGCAGCACAATTTGCAATTTCAACTGCATAATTAATATTATTAGTTCTATAATAAAAAATTAGCATATATAATGCAAAAACATCACCTGCCCCAGTAGGATCTACTAATATTCTTGGATCATAATTTTTATATTTAGTTATATTATTATATTTATCTATCAAACAAGATCCATTACGACCATATGTTACAGAAATATATTCAATGGAATTTTTAAGCAAATTTTCAATACTTAACTTTGAAATTTCTTCTGAAGAACAATTAATGATATTAATTCCTTGAGAGTTTAAATAATACTCATCATCTATCAATTCAATAATACCTTGATTTATATCTTTTCTTAGGAATCCCTGAATACATAAAGAACACAAATCATATTCAAAATTATCTTTTATTGTTAACTCAAAATCATTTAAAACTGGAGCAAGCATCAACATTTTTGTTTTTATTTTATTATTAAAATTTAATGAAATTTTTGATGCTTTATTTATTAATACCAATTTTCTTTGATCATTAGTATAATTTATTAAAAATTCTGTATCAGAATCAGTGGGCATATTTAACACGTTAAGTAAAGGAAAATTATCAAAGTAATTTTTATTAATTGTGTGATTACTGATAAGCAAAGTTTTCAAGCCTAATTTAGAAGCAGTGATACCTGCATATAAACTTGGGCCACCCAATTGAAAATCCATAGAATCATTAAAATAATCTTTTGTAATATTTCCAATAATAATTAAGTCGAAACTTTCTTTTAAATCAATTTTATACTCAATATTATTCAAATATACTTACTATCTATGAATTCGATTAGTTTTTAGGTTTTAATATAACATGCCTATTTCGACCAAAGTCTTCACTTTCAGTATTTATTTTTTTACTACCAGAAAAAAATCTGTGAATATATCTCCGTTCAAAAGCTGGCATAGGTTCCATGGAAAGTTGTTTTCCCGTTCTTATAACAGTCTTTTCCATTTTTTTAATTAATTGAGATAAATTATTAAATTTTTTCTCTATATAACCTTCAACATCAAGAGAAATTAATTCATCTTTATTATCTACTTTTTTCTGTATCATTAAATTCACAATATATTGCAATGATCTTAAAGTTTCACCTCTACGTCCTATCAAAAGAGCTGCATCTTCACCATCTAAAGATATTATTGAATCAGAAATATTTCCGTTTTCCATAATTTTAGTAGTAATTTTCATAGGTGCATCTAAATACTCTAAAAAATTCCGAAGAATTTCATAAGCGAGTTGAATACTTTCAGGAACATCGCTAACTTTTTCAACTTTTACTTTAGCCTGTTCATTACCAAAGCCTAGTAATCCACTTTTCCCTCTATTAATTACTTTAATTTCTACTTCTTCTCTGCTTGCGTTTAACTCTACCAGAGCGATGTCTATTGCTTCTTCGATCGTTTTTGCTGTTGTTTCCACTACTTTCATTATTTTCCTCTTTTTCATGAATATCTGATTTATTATTATCTTCTATTAAAATTTCCGGATCCTCTTTTACCAAATTTGTATTCAAATTAAATAAACTTTGAATTTTACCTGTTATAACTAATTGAATTAAAGTTCCTATCACATTTGAGATTAACCAATACAATGCCAAGCCACTTGGAAAACTTAAAGTAAACCATGCTAAAAGAATAGGCATAAACCATAACATCATTCTGTTTGTAGATTTTTGTCTATCATCCATAGATGGTGTAGCAGTAGTTTTTTGCATAATAAATGTTGATGCCCCAACTAATAAAGGTAATCCTATTTGCGTATAAATATCAGAAGATCTTACTATAGATCCTAAATTTAACCATAAAAACTTGGCATCAACAGGGACGGCCTGATTTATCAAAGGAATAAAACCGTAAATCGAATCTGATAATTGTGTTAAGCTTTCAGGATTAGCAGGTAATGTAATATATAATGATTGATAAAGACCTATAAAGATTGGCATTTGTATTATCAAAGGGCCTAAACAACCTATAGGATTGATCCCTTGTTGCTTATATAAACTCATAGTTTCCTGTGAAATTTTTTGTTTATCATCCTTATATTTTTCCTGAATCTGTTTTATTTTTGGCTGAATAACAGACATAGCTTTCATTTGTTTTGTCTGTCTAATAGATAATGGGAACATCAAAACTCTGATTATCACTGTAAACGAAATAATACTTAATCCAAAATTTTGACCTAATAAAATATAAAGTAATATTAGACTATTAACCATTGGCCTAATAAATATCACATTCCATATATCGCTAAATATTTCCATAAATTACCTTTTCAACACACTGGATCCCAGTTTTCATTGTTTCTTTTATCATTTTCCCCGGTGAAAAAAGGTCTATTCCATAATTCATCAGGGTTTCCATTCTTTTTTATAGTAAAAGTTCTTAAAGAACCATCAGAAACTTGAATAAATATCTTATTTTCAAATGATTCAATAGATGAATAAACTTTTTGATTTATATTACAACTACCCAATTTTCTTTTTGTATCTTTATGTATAACCTGTAGATCGCCTTGTTTTGAAATAAAAATCAAAAAATCATCAATTATTACAGGAGAAGAAATAATAGGATTTTCTGTTTTATATATCCACATTATCTGACCTGAATTTGATCTGATTGCATATATATTACCATCAAGATTTGAAGCATATATTATTCCAGAATCTAAAACAGGTTCAGCCCAAAACCATCCTTTTGAATCATTAAAATGCCAATTTAACGAACCATTTAATAAATCCACTGAATAAAAAGAACGATTCAAAGTACCAAATATTATTTTGTCACCGTCTATTACAGGGGAAGATACTATGCTTGAGTTAGTTGGAAATTTCCAGTTTAAACCACAATCTTTATTAATAGAATATAAATTACCATCCATCGATCCAAAGATTATTTGTTGCTTATTTTTATCCCAAACCGGTTTAGACCATAAAGAATCATTTGCTTTAAATGAACATATTGGTTCAAACATTTCATTTTGAGCATACTGAAATAATGAAAGTTGCCCATCAGAAGATGGTATTGCTATATAATTATCCATAAATAATAGTATATTTCCAACAATAACAGGTCCTATTTGCTCTTCAGCCAATAACACTCTTTGTTCAATATCTTGTAAAGAAACTTCATCTAATCCTGAATTCATATTAAATCCTAAAAGCTTTCCTGCAGGAGTTCCAATAAATATTTTACTATCAAATAGAAAAGGTTTTGAATAAATAGATTTGGGTAAAAATTCCGAATCTAATGAAGTGGCTCTCCAATTTTCTTTCGCAGTCATTATATCAATAGAAATCAATTCACCTTCTATAGTTCCTATATATACATTATTACCTTCAACAAAAGGTGTCGCCCATCCTGAGCCTTTCATACGATCTCCTACACAAGAAATCATGCACAAAGAAACAATAAAACTAATAACAATATATGATTTGATATTTTTTAAAATTTTCAATTCTTTCACTTTACTGGATCATATCCTTTTTTACTCATTGGATTACATTTAATCAATCTTTTTATAATTAAATATAATGCTTTGATAATATTATATTTTTCTATAGTTTCTACAGCATATTGCGAACAAGAGGGAATATATCTACATGCGCTTGGCAAATACATTGATATAGATTGTTGATAAAATTTAATTAATAATACTAATATTTTTTTCATAATTTTAATCAGTCTATTTATTTATCAAAGATGATTTAGTCAAAAGAGCTTTAATTTCATCTTTTAAATTTTGATATTTGACACTTTTAGATTTTTTCTTGGCTACTAATACTATATCTTTACCAGGAATAAAATTATATAAATATAATATAGACTTAATTCTCCTTACTATTTTATTTCTTTCGACAGCAGTGCCATAATTTTTCACCGATGATATACCTATTCTAGAGTAATCTTTTTTGTTAACGATATATATCAATATAAAATTATTTGATACTTTCTTTACGCCTTTATCCCAAACTATTTTATAGTCAGTATTCTTTCTTAATTTTAATGTTTGATTGTCATAAGCAATCATGAAATTCTCAAATGAAATCTAAGGTGACAATCTAGATCTAGATTTTGCCATCCTACGCTTTAAAATATTTCTACCAGATTTAGTTCTTATCCGAGATCTAAAACCATGTACTCGCGCTCTTCTTCTTTTTTTCGGTTGATATGTTCTTTTAGCCATCGAATCGATTTTAATTTAGAAAGGAGAATTATATAAATCTTTAGGGTCAGGGTCAATCTAATTTAATCTCTATTAGTTATCAATTATGTTAATAAATAACAGATTAAATTATTAATCTAAATATTTCTTTTGAATATTAATAATATCTTTGATTGCAATACTAGCCATATCTACTGATGTCATTAATTGAGATTGTGTAAATTTTCCTGATTCTCCAGTACCTTGAACTTCGATAATATTTTGATTTTCATCCATAACAAAATTAAAATCTGCAATAGCTTTTGAATCTTCTTCATAATTGAGATCCAAAATAATATTATTTTCTGTCAAACCTACACTAATAGCAGCAACAGGATGAATATTTATGTTACTTGATAATATTTTTTTTGATTGTAATTTTCTAATAGCATTATTCAATGCAATAAAACTTCCAATTATTGCTGCAGTTCTAGTACCTCCATCAGCATTTATTACATCGCAGTCAATAATTAATGTATTTTCCCCTATTTGAGCTAAATCTATTGCAGATCTTATGCTTCTACCAATTAAACGCTGAATTTCTTTTGTTCTTCCACTATTTATATTATTTCTGCTCGTACGAGTATTGGTAGATCCAGGAAGCATAGAATATTCAGCAGTTATCCATCCTTCTCCTGAGCCTCTTAAAAATAACGGGACTTTACTGTCAAATCTTACCGCACATAATACTCTCGTGTTACCCAAACTAATCAAACAAGATCCATCTGATTGTTCTTGTACATCTTTTAATATATGCAATTCTCTTATTTCGTTATCTTTTCTATTATCTGATCTCAATCACAGCCTCCATTGTTTAAATTGCTTTAGATTATATAAATAAGATTATTCATTTATGTGATAATTATAACTTTAAAAAATATATTATTTAAATATGAATACAAGTCTCATTAGAAATTTCTGTATTATAGCTCATATTGATCATGGGAAATCAACTCTTGCTGATAGATTAATTGAATTTACCAAAGGAATAAAAGATCAAAATGAACAAATCCTAGATACCATGGATTTAGAAAGAGAAAGAGGTATAACTATAAAATCACAGGCAATAACTTTGCCCTATAGTCATAAAAATGGAGATATTTATAATTTAAATTTAATTGATACCCCTGGACATGTTGATTTTACCTCAGAAGTTTCAAGAAGTTTAAGAGCTTCAGATGGGGCAATTCTACTCGTAGATTCATCACAAGGAATTCAAGCACAAACAATAGCAAACACTTATCTGGCTTTAGATTTAGGATTAAATATTATCCCTGTAATTAACAAAATAGACTTACCCTCTGCTCAAACCCAGACAGTAATTAATGAAATAATCAACACATTTGGTTTTATAAAAGAAGAAATACTTCAATGTTCTGCAAAAACTGGTGAAGGGATTCCTGAGCTTATATCAAAAATAATAGAAACAATACCTCCACCTACGGGTGAAACGCATTTTACCAGAGCTCTGGTTTTTGATTCAAAATATGATCAATATAAAGGCATAATTAATTATATAAGAGTTTTTGATGGGGAAATCAAATCAGGATCAAATCTTAAAACAATTAATTCTCAAACTAATTTTTCAGCAAATGAAATTGGAATTTTTACTCCTGATCAGAAAAAAAAGAATTCTTTAAAGCTTGGTGAAGTAGGATACATTTATACAGGATTAAAAGAATTCAACAACCTTCCTGTTGGTGAAACCATCACACATATTAATAATACAAATATTTCAGCAATCTTATCTGGAGCTGAATTAAAACCAAAAGTTTTTTCAGGAATGTTCCCTCTTGACCCTAATGAATTTCTCGATTTAGACGAAGCATTATCAAAACTCCAATTAAATGATGCTTCAATAATTTACAATAGAGAAACTTCTCAAGCATTAGGTCCGGGATTTCGATGTGGGTTTCTAGGGATACTTCATATGGAAATAATTCAAGAAAGAATTGAAAGAGAATATGGTATCGGAATAATCATGACCGCACCAAGTGTAGAATACAAAATAACCTTCAAAAACAAAAATGAACAGCTCGTAAATAATCCATCAGCAATAGATCTGTCAGAAGTTGATAATATTCAAGAACCTTGGATTAAATCCACTATCATTTGCCCAGATAAATTTATAGGAAAAATCATGGATCTAATTTCTTCTAGGCGTGGAACCTCATCAAATATTGAATATTTAAATTT
>VFGQ01000023.1 GCA_009391605.1 SAR202 cluster bacterium | reverse complement strand
TATTAATAATTGACACTTTTTTCACCGATTCTTGAGCTGCCAAATCAGAAGCCATAATTGCATTCTTATCATTTGGTAAAATAATTACATCATTAGTTTTACAAAGATCAATAGCCTCTAAAATTTCTGACACGCTCGGATTTAATGTTTTTTCACATTTTACAATTTTATCTACTCCTAAATTAACAAATAAATTATTGAATCCGTTACCATTAGAAATAGCAATAATAGAACATTTTTGATTTTCATTTAATTGAACTTCTAATTCAATTTCAGAATCATTAACAAATTCTTCAAATTGCTTATCCATATTTTCAATATTAATTTCCATTAATTCTCCAAATTGTATACACGCAGACAAAATCTTGCCAGGATCCTCAGAATGAGTATGAATTTTAACGTATTCTTCTATTCCAGTTATGACTGTAGAACCTCCATTTTTATTAACAGCAATTTCTATTTCTTCACGGGAAGCATCTGCGCCATTTATCACTAGTTGTACACAATAACCCCATTCATCCTCAGCATGCTCTTGAACAAATTCTTTAATATTTAATCCTTTGGTAGATTGTCCAGGTTTATTCATTATTTGATCAATATCCGGCTTGTCATCTAACATATAACTTTTCATTGCTTCAAAAATAATTAATAGTCCTTGCCCACCGGCATCAACCACATCGGCTTGTTTAAGAACCTCTAGCATATTAGGAGTATCTTTTAAAACTTTTCCTGCATGATCGCAAACTAAAGGTAAAACATCATTAAAAGAATCATTATTAATTCTGGCATTATTCCATGATTCTGAAAAAGATTTAATAATAGTTAGCATAGTGCCTTCCACAGGATTACTAACTGATTCGTAACTTGCATCAACAGCACTAACTAATGAATTCCCAAATTCCTTAACATCGCATTTGTTAAGTTTGTCAAAACCTTTGGATAAACCATATAATATTTGTGCTAAAATCACTCCACTATTTCCACGTCCTCCTAAAACAGCATTTTTTGCTATTTTTTTACTTACACTATTAATATTTTGATCTTTAATTGTATTTAGGTTTTTCAATGCAGATTCCAAAGTCAAATACATATTAGTTCCAGTATCCCCATCAGGTACAGGAAAAACATTTAATTGATTAATTTGATCTTTGGTATTAAAAATTAAATCTTTGGCAAAGAACAAAATTTTAGCAAAATCTGTTCCATTTATTGTTTTTATATTATTCATTTATCTAATTGAATATAAATGACAAAATCGTTATTCAGTGATAGAATAATCCTTCTATTTTAGTAACATTACAAGTAATATAACATATATTTATAATTAATATTTATTACATAACATAAAGGTATTTATGGCAAAGTGTGAATTAACAGGAAAAATACCACAATCTGGTAACAATGTAAGTCATGCAAAAAATAGAAACAAACGTAAATTCAAGCTGAATTTACAAAAAGTTTCTTTTTGGAGTTCGAAACTAAATAAAAAAATTAGTATAACTGCTGCCACTAGTGCAATAAGAGATATAGATAAAGCAGGGAGCTTTGATGCTTATTTAATCAAAGCCAACAATTCCTATTTATCTAACAAATTACAAAAAGTCAAAAAAGAAATAATTAGTAATTCATAATAAAGAATTAATCATTTAATAGCTTTCTGAGGACAAATTGTAGTAATCCTCCATTAACATAATAATTCACTTCAGCATTAGTATCAATTCTTGATTTTAGAGTAATTTTTTTAATATCTTTTGAGTCAGGATTTTTGACAGTCATTTGGAATAAACTAGAGGGAGTTTTTACATCTTCAATATTTTCAATTGATAAAATTGCATCTCCATTCATTTTTAATAAGTTAAAATCTTCACCATTAACAAATTCAACAGGCAATATCCCCATTCCAATCAAATTAGATCTGTGAATTCTCTCAAAGCTTTTAGCAATAACTAATTTTACGCCTAATAAATAAGGCCCTTTTGCTGCCCAATCCCTTGAACTACCACTTCCATATTCATCTCCAGCAATAATAACCAAAGGAGTATTATCTTCTTTATATTTCTCTGAAGCTTCATAAATACTCATAACTTCATTAGAGGGGAAATGAATAGTATAACCGCCTTCTTTGTCAGAAGTTAACAAATTTCTAAGCCTGATATTTGCAAAAGTTCCTCGTACCAAGATATTTTCATTCCCTCTTCTGGCTCCATATGTATTAAAATCTATTGGAGAAATATCATTCATTTCTAAAAATTCAGATGCAGGAGAATCTTTACTTATATTTCCGGCAGGAGAAATATGATCTGTTGTAATGCTATCTCCTAACACAGCTAAAATTCTTGCTTTGTTTATTTCTGGCATTTCTGGTAATTCTTTTTTAAAATCATTAAAAATTGACAAAGGTTGAATATAAGTGGAGGATTTATCCCATTTATAAATATTCCCATCAGGGATACTGAGGTCTTTCCAATTATCATCACCTTCAAAAACTTTGCCATATCTATCTTTAAACATTGAAGGGTTAAGAGAATGATTAACAATAGAATGAATTTCTTCTTTTTCTGGCCAAATATCTTCTAAAAATACTTCTTCTCCATTTTGCCCTATCCCAATCGGATCAGTATCAAAATTAATATTCAGAGTGCCAGCTATAGCATAGGCAACAACTAATATAGGGGATGCTAAATAATTAGCCTTAACCTGTTGATGAACTCTTGCTTCAAAATTTCTATTTCCACTAAGTACTGCACAAGTTACTAAATTCTCATCATTAATTTTATTAGAAACTTTTTCAGGCAAAGGGCCACTGTTACCAATGCATGTTGTGCATCCATGTCCAACAATATGAAAACCTAATTTTTCCAATGGATCTATCAAACCTGCTTTAAGTAAGTAATCATCAACAACTTGTGAACCTGGCGCCAAACTTGTTTTAACCCATGGCCTTGAATTCAATCCTTTTCTTACAGCATTACGAGCTAATATACCTGCTCCAACCATAACATCAGGATTAGAAGTATTAGTACAACTAGTAATTGCAGCTATCACTACAGATCCATGATCAAGTTCATTAGAATTTACAATCGATTGTCCAGTGTCAGCCAAAAATGTGTTAAAATTAGATTTCACTTCTGATAATTTTACTTTATCTTGAGGTCTTTTAGGACCTGCCATACTTGGTTCTATTTCATCTAAATTAATCGTAATTGTACTATTATATTCCCTGGTATCTTGATTAGATCTAAATAAACCCTGGGATTTTGAATACTGTTCTATCAAATTAATTTGATCATTTGTCCTTCCAGTTAATTCTAAATAATCTAATGTTTTAGAATCCACGGGAAATAATGATGCAGTAGCACCATATTCAGGCGCCATATTTGAAATTGTAGCTCTATCTGGTAAAGATAATGAATTTAAACTTTCACCATAAAATTCAACCATTTTACCAACTACTCCATAACTTCTTAATTTTTGTGTTATGGATAACACAAGATCAGTAGCTGTTGCTTTTGCTGATAATTTACCTGTTAAATTAACACCAATAACAGATGGTATCTTCATATAAACTGGTTGCCCCACCATCACAGATTCTGCTTCTATCCCGCCTACACCCCAAGCTAAAACACCTAATCCGCTAACCATTGGAGTGTGCGAATCTGTTCCAATTAATGTGTCAGGGATAACCAGTGAAATATTATCATAATTCCTAACAGAAATCACAGGTGATAGAAATTCTAAATTGACTTGATGAACGATACCTGCACCAGGGGGGACAACTTTCACATTATCAAAAGAATTCTGAGCCCATTTTAATAAAGAATATCTTTCATTATTTCTTTCATATTCTTTATTAACATTATTCATAAAAGCATTTTTTGTACCAAAATAATCAACTTGAACACTATGATCAATAACCAAATCAACTGGAACCATAGGATTTACTTTTGATGGATCTCCATTATTAGTTAACATTGCATCTCTCATGCTAGCTAAATCAACTATTGTAGGAACTCCAGTAAAATCTTGCAAAAGAACTCTGGATGGGAAATATGGTACTTCTTCTGAATTATCAAAATCATTCCATAATTTTAATTTATTAATATCAAAATTTTCATTAATGTCTAAACTAGTATTTCGAATCACACTTTCAACCATAATTTTTACAGCATTAGGCATTTTGTCTATTCCTATATCAGGGTTTGATTCAGCTAATTTTTCAAGACTACAAAAATAATAATCCCCTGATGAGGTTTCAATACTATCTTTAATATTAAATTTATCAACAAATCTCATTTATTTATTCCTTATCTTTCCAAATTAAAATATTTATAATTTTTATCAATATATTCTTCTTCATCTTTGGGGACATCTTCTTCAGCATATATTGCCTCTACCGGACAAACAGGTTCGCACGCTGCGCAATCGATACATTCTTCTGGATTAATATAATATTGATCATCATTATCAGTAGTATATATACAGTCAACTGGGCAAACATCTACACATGAACCATCCTTTAGGTCAACACAAGTTTTACTAATTATATATGTCATAATTCACCTTAGAAATTTATTGGATATCTTAATAGTATATTTAGTTTAATATGCTTACAATATATTTTTAACCATTATTTATTTATTATGAAAATTAATAACAATAACAAGATTGTTTTATTAATAGATGGACATTATTTAATGTTTAGATCATGGTTTGGAATCCCCAGCCCTATGATAAATAACAAAGGCATAGAAGTTAGAGCAATATATGGTTTTTTCAATACTACATTAAGACTACTCAAGAATTTAAATCCTAGTCACTTAGCTTTTATTTTTGATCCAAAAGGACCCACGTTTAGAAATGAATTATATACAGAATACAAAGCTAACAGACCTGAAACTCCAGAAGAATTAAAAAAACAATTAGAAATAATCACAACAAAATTACCTTCTACCAATATAAAAACCATTATAGTAGAAAATTACGAAGCAGATGATGTGCTTGGGACAATTAGTAAAACATTAGCGGATGAAAAAACAAAAATATTAATTTACTCTGGCGACTCAGATTTACATCAATTAGTTGACGATAATATTCATATAATCACTACATCAAAAAACGAAATCGTTGAATATGATAAAAGTATGATAAATGAAGTATATGACGGATTAAATCCAAATCAAATAGTTGATTTCAAATCTCTTACAGGTGATACCTCAGACAATATACCTGGAATACCTGGAGTTGGAAAAAAGACTGCAACAAAATTATTAAATGAATACAAAACTCTAGATTCATTATCAAAAAATCTTGATTTAATAAAACAAGAAAAATTAAAAAATAATTTGCTAAATAATTTTAATAACTCAATTAAAGCTAAGGAATTAATTCAAATTAATTTGAAAGCTCCTATTGAAATTGATTTAAATGATATTGAACTCAATGATATAAATGATAAAAATTTGATTTCATTATTAAAAGAAATGGATTTCAATTCACTTATACAAAGAGTTGGTAAAATATCTATCTTAAACTCATCTGATTCAAATAATTACAACAAAATAGAGGAAGATGAAGCTTCTAATGATTACAATAATCTCACTTTTAAAGAAATAGATTCAATTTCAAAATTAAATAATCTGATAGAAATACTATTGCAAAAAAAAGAATTTGCAATAGACACTGAAACATCTAGCCTGGATGTTATGAACAATGAATTAGTTGGAATATCTTTTTCATACGGGGAGTCAACTGGTTATTACGTTCCATTAAATCATGTAAATGGGAATAATTTACCTTTGAAAGAATCATTGGAATTATTAAAACCAATATTAGAGTCAAATGAAATCTTAAAAATAGCTCATAATATCAACTTTGATTTATCAGTGCTTAATAATACATATAAAAATCATAATATAACGATAAATATTAAAAATTTTAATTTTGACACATTAATAGCTGCAAGTATTCTCGGTTACAAAAACATAGGTTTAAAAGAATTAGTACAAGATTTGTTCAATGTAAAGTTAGAACCAATAACAAGTATTATAGGAAAAGGTAAATCTCAAATAAGCATTGGCGAAAAATCTATAAATGAAATAGCTAAGTACGCTGTTAACGATGCTTACTTTACATACAAATTAAAACAAAAATTCCAAAAAAACTTATCAAATAACAATTTAAATAAATTATTTGACGAACTTGAAATGAAGCTAATACCAATATTAATTCAAATGCAAACTGAAGGAATGCCAATCAATTTGAATCTATTAAATAAATTACAAAATGATTTTTCAGATAAAATTAGTGCAATTGAAAACAATGCAAAATCTTTAATTCAAGAAGAAATCAATTTAAATTCAACCCAACAACTAAGTAAAATTTTATTTGAAAAATTAAATTTACCAACCGAAAACATAAAAAAAACCAAATCCGGTTACTCTACTGGGGCAGAATCAATAACAGAATTGATAAATGGATTAACATACAAATTTAAAGAATCCAAATCATTTAACCTCAGTTTTGAAGACAATACCAAAATACAATTTTTAAATCATATTCAGGAATATAGAGAAATTTCAAAACTTTTATCTACTTATATAATGACATTACCAAAATTGTTAAATCTTAAAACAAACAGAATTCATACTAAATTCAATCAGGCCGGAACAACAACAGGAAGATTATCTAGCAGTGATCCAAATCTTCAAAATATACCAAAAAGAACCAATTATGGAAAACTAGTCAGGTCATCATTTGCGGTACAAGAAGAAAACAATGAATTTATATCTGCTGATTATTCTCAAATAGAATTAAGAGTTTTAGCCCATTTCTCTGGAGATACCAATTTAATAAATGCATTTACCAAAGGAGAAGATATTCATAGTTTTACAGCTGCCTCCGTATATGAATGTGATTTAGACAAAGTAAATAATGAAATGAGAAGAATTGCTAAAATATTAAATTTTGGAGTTTTATACGGTCTAAGCCCTTACGGTATTTCAAGACAAACCAACCTATCGATCGAAGAAGGTGAAAACTTCACAAAATTATATTTTCAAAGATTTAAAAAAATTAGTGATTACATAGAAAATACCAAAGAAGAAGTTCGAGATAAAGGATACGTTGAAACATTATTAGGAAGAAAAAGGTATATAGAGGAAATTAAATCAAACAATGCACGAGTAAGGGCTCATGGAGAACGTATGGCAGTGAATATGCCAATTCAAGGTACTGCAGCAGAAATCATTAAAATTGCAATGATAAATCTAAATAATTCCAATATTTACAACAATACTGAAGCAAAAATGCTTTTACAAATACATGACGAATTAATTTTTGAATGTAATAAAAACAATTCTAAATATCTCACAAATATACTTAGTAAAATCATGCCAAATGTAGTAAAATTAAATGTTCCTTTAACCATTAACATACAAAAGGGCCCAAACTTAGGCGAAATGAGTTAAAAAAACAAATAGGAGAAATAGATGAGTAAAGATATTAAGCCCGTCAATACACTGATTAAATCAGTAAATTTATATACTAATAGAATGAGGAAATCTAGGAAAGAAACTATAAAAAATGATCTTTCTTCTTTTATTCAATGGCTAACTATTAGTCTTGATAATAAATCATATGATGAAAATGCCAATCTAGAGAATATTAATCTTAATATCATCGAACCTTTCTTTATTGAGCAATACGTAAAATTAACTAACTTAAAACATTCAAATCAAAATGCATCTAAAAAATTAACTGTCGCAAGAGATTATTTGAACTATATTCATACTGAAGGTTTTACTGAATCAAATCTTGGGAATCATATAAGGAATAAAAAAGGTCGAAGAAGTGGATCAGTAGCTCTAAAATCAAAAGTGCATGAGGGCGATATAGTTGAAATTTCTAAAGAATACCACGATTCATTAGAAAAAGAATTAAATGTAAAATATAAAGAAAGAGAAAATGTGGTAATAGATATTAATAAAGCTGCAGCTGATAAAGATTTCAGAGAAAATGCACCATTAGAAGCTGCAAGAGAAAAACAAGGATTAATTGAATCTCAAATTAAAACCATAGAAGAAACATTGAGGAGATCAGTTATAATTAACACAAAAAAAAGTAATAAGAAAAATAAAATTGCACAAATAGGATCTAAAGTAACCCTAGAAAAAGAGAACAAAAGAACTAAAATTAATCTTGTAGCTTCACCTGAAGCAGATGTTAATTTATCTAAAATATCCCTTGAATCTCCATTAGGAAAAGCAATCGTGGGAAAAGTTGAAAACGATCATGTTACAGTATCAGCTCCGTCAGGTGAAATAGAATACAAAATAGTCAAAATAACTTAACTAATTTTTACTGTAATAGTTGCAATAATTTAAGTCCTTTAAGTAATTAATTTAATTACTTTATTTAGAATAAGTTCTGTAATTTCTTCTTGTTTTGATTCGCAATAAATTCTAACAACATTTTCTGTGCCTGAAATTCTTACTAAAACCCAGGAACCATCATTATAGACATGTTTAATCCCATCAAGATCAGTGGAATAACTTAAATCAAAATTATATATTTCTTTTGGATTAATATTCATAATATTCTTATTAATTTCTTTCCTTCTTTTGATATCAAACTCTATATCTTTTCTAACGAAATACATATCTCCTACTAATGTTTTTATTTCATCTAAAATTTTACTTATTGATAATCCTGTTTGCTTAATTAAATCTAAAATATAAATACTATTAATAATTCCATCTCTGTCAGGAAATTGATCAGAACCAAATCCTCCGCTTTCCTCTCCTGCAAACATAACTTTTTTTTGATTGAGAAATTTACTTAAATATTTAAAACCTATAGGTGTTTCTAAGACAGGAACATTATAATTTGCAGATAATGTATCAATAGAATGACTTACAGACAAAGCTCTTGCAACAGGATCTCTTTTACCATTAATTTCAAACATGTAATATAAAAGTAACAAAAAGATTTCATATGTTTCTAAAACTTTGCCATTTTCATCTATAATCCCCAATCTATCTCCATCAGCATCAAAAGCAAATCCCACTTCATATTTTTCTTTTTTCATTTTTTCAGAAATTTTCTTTAAATTTATTTCAATGGGTTCAGGTCTGATGATATCCGGGAAAATAGGATTAATATAATTATTAATAGAATCAACAATTATTGAAGAATTTCTATCATCAAGCAAAGATTCTAAATATCCAGAAGTAGTCCCATACATATTGTCATTGAGTATTCTAATATCAGATTTTCTAATTTCAGAAATAGGCAATTTGCTTCTAATAAGTTCCAAGTAGCCATCCTTAGGGCTTATTTCTGTTAACAAACCCTTTAATTTACCTGAATATAATTTAATAATTTCGTCCTTAGATCGAACATTTGAGTTTTTTTCAATTAAATTTAACTCTTCTTTATCTAAAGACAAACCCTTTGAATTTCTTAACTTTATCCCATTCCATTTCCAATCATTATGACTTGCTGTAATAATTACTCCCATATCACAACCACGAGAAATTACTTCACTTGTAATAACAGGAGTAGGAGTTGGTTCAGTAACTAAATATGTATCTATACCAACACTTAAAAATATATTGGAAATTTGAATAGCAAATTCTTTTGAGCCAAATCTCGTATCATAACCAACAACAACACCTCTTTCATTAATTAAAGATTCTTTAATATATGAAGCAATAGACCATCCACAAATTTCAACATTTTGATAAGTAAAATCGTCTGCTATCAATCCCCTCCATCCATCAGTACCAAAAGTTATTTTCTTCATAAATATAATTCCATAAATTATTGTAAATATTTTAATATTATAATCTTGATTTTATATCTTCTATTTTATTAATTTTCTCCCAAGGTAAATCTAAATCAGATCTTCCAAAATGTCCATAAAAACTAGTGGAGTGATATAGTGGTCGTCTCAAATTTAATTGTTCAATTATGGCGGCAGGCCTTAAATCAAAAACATCATTAATAATACCAATAATTTTATCGTATGAAATTTTACTAGTTCCAAAGGTTTCTACAGAAACAGATACAGGTTCAGCCATACCTATAGCATAAGCAATTTGAACCTCACATAAATCTGATACTCCTGCGGCAACTAAATTTTTTGCTACCCATCTTGCCGCATAAGCACCTGATCGATCAACTTTAGTAGGATCTTTTCCTGAAAAAGCACCCCCACCATGCCTGGCAAAGCCCCCGTAAGTATCTACTAAAATTTTCCTTCCAGTCAATCCGGTATCTCCATTAGGCCCACCTATTACAAATCTACCAGAGGGATTAACATAAATCTTTGTATTAGAATCTACTAAAGATCTATCAATTATAGGTTCAATTACATATTTACTTATATCATTAAAAATATCTGATTGGGAAATATCAGGATCATGCTGAGTGCTTACGACAACAGTATCTATACGCTTAGGTTTCCCCATTGAGTATTCAACTGTAACTTGAGATTTACCATCTGGTCGTAAATAATTAAGAGTATTATCTCTACGTACATTAGATAATTGTTGAACTAATTTATGGGATAAGGTTATTGGTAATGGCATCAATTCTGGAGTTTCAGTACATGCGTACCCGACCATCATTCCCTGATCACCCGCACCAATTAATGCATTCTTATCTGTGATATCTTTTCCTCTTACTTCTAAGGATGTTGATACCCCCTCTGAAATATCTGATGACTGTTCATTAATAGAAAGCATTATTCCACACGATTTAGAATCAAATCCTAATTCAGGATCATTAAATCCAATATCAGATATAACTTTTCTTACAACAGAAGGAATATCTACATATGCACTAGTAGTTATCTCACCCATAATAACAACTAAACCTGTAGTTATTGAAACCTCGCATGCTACCCTGGCTTCTGGATCTAATTTAATAATACTATCAAGTACAGAATCAGAAATTTGATCACAAATTTTATCTGGATGGCCTTCTGTAACAGACTCGCTAGTAAATAAATAAGATTTAGCGTTTACAAAATCATAACTCATTTATATCTCCAATATTATGTTCCAATATCCCAGCTATTTAAATATTTTTCTTGTTCTTCTGTGAGAACATCTATATCCACATCCATACCTTGTAATTTCAACAAAGCTATTTCTTTGTCAATTTCAACTGGTAATGAATGTACTGCATTATTTAAATTCATATTATTATTTTTAATATATTCAGCTGCTAAAGCCTGCCCAGCAAAGCTTAAATCCATAACACCAGAAGGATGTCCTTCTGCAGCTGCTAAATTTATCAATCTGCCTTCACCTAACAAAAATATTTGTCTGCCATCATATAAAGTATATTGTTTAACGGAATTCAATATATTTTTACTAGAATCAGATTCATCTTCTAAAGCATCTATATCAATTTCAACATTAAAATGACCGCTATTTGCTACTATTGCACCTGATTTTAAATTTTGTATTACTTCTCTACCAATAGCATTCATTCCGCCAGTAACAGTGATAAAAACTTCACCAACTTTTGCAGCATCGGCCATTTTCATAACTCTATATCCATCCATTACTGCTTCAAGAGCTCTGACAGAATCTACTTCAGTAACAATAACATGCGATCCCATGCCTGAGGCTCTTTTTGCTATACCTTTACCGCACCAACCATATCCGGCAACTACTACTGTTTTACCAGCCCATAGTATGTTGGTAGCTCTTGTTATCCCATCCAAAGTACTTTGACCTGTCCCGTATCTATTATCAAATAAATGTTTAGTATCAGCATCATTGACAGCTATCACTGGATATTTCAGTTTATTTTGAGAAGCTAAACTTCTTAGGCGAATAATTCCTGTTGTAGTTTCCTCACTTCCTCCTAATATATTGTCAATTAAGCCATCTCTTTCTTGATGAATCATAGCAACCATATCTGCTCCATCATCCATTGTCATATTAGGTTCAAAATCACAAACTTTTGAAAGATGATCATAATAAGTATCATTATCTTCTCCTCTGATAGAAAAAGTTGGTATTTCAAATTCTGATACCATTGCTGCTGCAACATCATCCTGGGTACTTAATGGATTACTAGCACACATAGCAACATCTGCCCCGCCATCTTTTAAAATTTTAGCTAAATACGCTGTCTCAGTTGTTACATGCAAACATGCACCTATTTTCATTCCATTAAGTGGTTTATTTTTTATAAATCTTTCATGAATTTGTTTTAAAACAGGCATTTCTTTCTGAGACCACTCAATTCTTCTCAGGCCTTCAGAAGCTAATTTTAAATCTTTTACATCATATTTAAATTCTGACATTAACTATCCTTAAACTTTAAACTTGTTAAATTAA
>VFGQ01000019.1 GCA_009391605.1 SAR202 cluster bacterium | reverse complement strand
CAAAAGAAAAAATTGCTGAATTCATAAATGCTCCTAACAATAAATCGATTATTTTTACCAAGGGTACCACAGAATCTATAAATTTGATTGCAGACTCCTGGGGACAAAGTAATCTCAAGGAATCCGATAATATAGTAATTACTGAATTAGAACATCATAGTAATATTGTTCCATGGCAAGAACTAATAAAAAAAACAAAATCCAAACTGAAATATATACCAATTAATAGTGACGGAACATTAAATTTAACCAATATAAATAATATTATTACAAAAAACACCAAAATAGTTTCTATGACCCATGTATCAAATGGGATAGGTACTATTAATAATATTAAAGAAATAATTAAAATAGCAAAATCTGTTGGTGCAAAAACTATTATTGATGCTGCGCAAAGTGTTCCGCATATGCCTATAGATGTTTCAGATTTGGATTGTGATTTCCTGGCTTTCTCTGGGCATAAAATGCTAGCACCGACTGGTATAGGTGTTTTATATGGGAAAAAAGAATTATTAGAATCCATGCCACCTTATCAAAAAGGCGGAGATATGATTATAGAAGTAACTTATGATAAATCTACCTGGAATGAAATTCCATTTAAATTTGAAGCTGGTACACCTAATATAGCTGGAGCTGTAGGATTAAGCGCAGCAACAAAATACCTTATGGAAATTGGAATGCAAAACATCAGAGAGCATGAAATAGAAATAACAAAATATGCATATAACAATTTAATGAATATTGATGGTATAGAAATTCTTGGGCCAGAAGATATAGATATCAGAGCGGGTTTGATATCTTTTAATATTCCTAATATCCATCCACATGATTTGGGTACTTTTGTAGACTCCAAAGGAATAGCAATAAGAACTGGTCATCATTGTGCTATGCCTTTAATAAAAAAATTAGGTAACCACTCTTCTGCACGAGCCAGTTTTTATATATACAATACAAATAAAGAAGTAGATAAATTCACTACAGAAATTAATAATTCAATAAAATATTTTAATAATGTCTAAAAATAACAATTTAGATTTCGTTTACAAAGAAGAAATACTTAAGAGATCAATAAACCCTGGTTTTTCATCTAAATTATCAAAAGTTGATAAATTCATTACCGGTTTAAATCCATTTTGCGGAGATGAAGTGAAATTTCATTTTAATCTAAGTCAAAATAATATCACTGATATTTATTTAGAATTAGAAGGATGTGCCATACACAAAGCCAGTTCTTCATTACTGGCTGAAATAATTCTAAATGAAAACATTAAAACAATTCAAAAAGTTTGTGACGAATTTATTTCTTTTTTCAATACAAAAAATAATTCAAATCACAAATTCCAAAATCAAAAACTACAAATTACAAACCCCATACATAACGTAAAATCTAATCAAATTCGTATCAAATGTGTCTTGCTTAGTTGGAATGCTATATATAATAACTTATTTAAAAATTAATATGATTAAGATTCCTATAATCGATTCCCACACGCATTTAAATTCATATGATTCCAAAGAAATACCTATTCTAATAAATAGAGCTAAGCAAAATGGAATAACATCAATAATTGATGCTTCTGTTGACATTACAAGTGCAAAATCAATTGATCTAATGACAAAAAAATACCCTAATGTTTTTGGGGGAATAGGATTTCACCCTCAGAATCTAACTAAAGAATTAAATAAGTCCGAAATAGAACAAATGTATAAGCTAATCACAAATAATAAAAAGATTCTTGTCATTAGCGAAATAGGATTAGATTTCCAAACTAATTCACCTCCAAGAGAAATTCAATACAAAGCATTCAGAAAACAGATAGGGATTGCCAGAGAATTAAATAAACCAATTATTTTTCATTCCCGATTTTGTGCAGATGAAACAATAAGAATATTAAAAGAAGAACGGGCATATGAAGTAGGAGGGGCAATGCATTATTTCCAGTCAAATAATAAAATAGCTTCTGAATTAGAATCTATGGGATTTAAAATATCTATTGGAAAACCTTTACTCAGAATAAAGAAATTAGAAAATGTAATAAATTCTACTAATATAAATAATATTATTGTAGAAACAGATTCAGCTCCTCAACCTTTTAAAAAAAACAGAAGTAAATGGACAGAGCCAAAAGATTGTAATTTAATCATAGATAAAATTAGTAAAATAAAGTGTGAAAATATCGAAAATACTACTGAGCATATATTTAATAACACATTTAATATGTTAAAAAATGGATCTAATTGGCTAATGAAAGAACATTTGTCATATGGGATTATATAATTCTATTCCTTATTCATTTCTGATTCTATAAGTTTGAAATCTCGTGAAGACAAAATATGCATACTTTCATAAAAAGCCAATTCCCAATGATATGGCAACCATTTTTTCATATATTCCAAAGAAGGTGCAATATATGTTGCATCAATTGCATTAGATTCATCTAATTGTTTATCAATATTTAAATTAACACCATAAATATAATCTGCAATATCATCAGCCCATCTTGATTTAATTATATTTTTAGCAGGGCTAATTATGGTTGCGCTTAAAATCCATTTTTTTATATCCTTGATATAAATAATCATACGATCATCAAGTTCCATTCTTTTTACTCTTTTTTGATACTTTTTAGTAAATTCTATTTGCTTATCTTTATTTTTTATAAATATTTCATATTTTGATTGCGGAATTGAAACCATCCAATAATTTATCATTCTTATAATTTCCTTAACTATATTTAATTCAACTACTATAATATAAACTAGATAACAAAAAATAAATATTTATAAATGAAAAATTGTGCGATTTTACTTGCTGCAGGTCATTCTGCCAGAATGCAGGGTAAAGATAAATTAACATTTGAATTATCTGGGAAAATGATTGTTGAATATTCTATAGAAACTTTATTCAAACATAAATTGATTGATCATGTAACTATAGTAACATCAAAAAAAAATTCAAGTAAAATAAAATCAATTATTTCAATTAACCAATACAAAAAACCATTTAATGTTGTAGAAGGTAGTGACTCTAGGTTTGCATCTTTTATGAATGCATTTAAGACAATTACTTCATCTGAAATTACAATAATCCATGATGCAGCCAGGCCTTTTATTAATAATAATTTGATTTCTGAAAGTGTAAATATAGCCAAAAAACATGGGACTGCTGTACCAGTGATCAAACATGTTGACTCTTCATATTTATCTCAAGATTCTTATACTTTATCCAAACAAATAGATAGAAGTAAATTAGTATCATCACAAACCCCACAAGCATACAAAACTAAAATATTATATGATGCTATTAAATATGCCGAAAAAAATAAAATAAAATTTACTTTTAATGATGTACCAGAATTAATATTAGAAAATGGATCCAATCCATACGTTTTCAAGGGATCTAAATATAATATAAAATTGACATCAAATGAAGATATACTTTTATTAAAATCAATTCATCAAATATTAAACACCAATGATTAATTCATACGGAATTGGACTAGATGTTCATAAGCTTAAAAAAGGTGGAGATCTTATTTTGGGAGGAATTATTATAAGCAAAAATTATAGCTTAGAAGGCGATAGTGATGCAGATGTATTAACGCATGCAATTATAGATTCACTATTAGGTGCAGCAAATTTAGGTGATATGGGACATTTTTTTAATGATTCAACAGAATTAATATATTCAAGCTTACAAATGTTAAAAAAAATAGATAACATCATTAAGCAAAACGGATGGATAATAAACAATATTGACTCTACAATTATATGTGAAAAATTCAAAATATTTAATTATTCTAATATGATGAAATCTAAAATATCTGAAACTTTAAAACTTAACACTAATAAAATTAATATAAAAGGTAAATCTACTGATGGGCTTGGTTTTATAGGGAAAAACGAAGGAATATCAGCATTAGCAATTTGTAGTATTTTTAAAAAATAATGAATTTATTTGACACATTAGATAATAAAAGAAAAAATATCAATTTATCTGAAAATAAGAAAATTAAAATCTATGTTTGCGGAATTACTCCTTATTCCGAATCCCATATAGGTCATGCTATGTCTGCAGTTATATTTGATACATTAAGAAAATATTTGTTAGCAAATAAACAAAATGTTACATATGTTCAAAACTTTACAGATATAGATGATAAATTAATCAAAGCTGCCAAAGAAAATAACTCTGATATCAAAACAATATCTACAAAATTTATTAACAAACATTTATCTGCTCTTAGCAAACTAAATGTGCTCAAACCAGATTATTCTCCAAAAGCTACTGAAGAAATTAAAGAAATGATAAATATGATTGAAACGCTGATATCAAAAGATATGGCCTATGAGATTGATGGGGATTGTTTCTTCAGAGTTGAAAAATTTAAAACCTATGGTAAATTAAGTAAAAGGAATTTTGATGAAATGCTAGCGGGAGCTAGAATTGAAATTGATGAACGAAAAGAAAATCCTATGGATTTCGCATTATGGAAAACTAAAACAGGAAATGAACCAGGATGGGAAAGCCCATGGGGGGAAGGAAGGCCTGGATGGCATATAGAATGCTCTGCTATGTCTATGAAATATTTGGGTCAAAACATTGATATTCATGGTGGTGGCAGGGATCTAATATTTCCACACCATGAAAACGAAATTGCTCAATCAGAAGCTTTCACTAATAATCCGCCATTCTCTAATATTTGGATGCATAATGGGCTTATAAATCTCAAATCTGAAAAAATGAGTAAATCATTAGGAAATATAATTACAATTGATCATTTGTTAAATCAATTTTCAGCCGCTGCAATAAGAATGTTTTTTATAAGTGGTAATTATAAAAATCCTTTAGAATACAATACCGATTTGATTGCTTCCAATGAGCGAGCAATTATGAGATTAAAAAACACTTCACAATTGAAATCATCTGAAAATGTTGATCATTTAAATACTTCTACATTTGTTAAAAATTTTCATGATGCTATGCAAAGCGATCTGAATACATCAATGGCTCTTGGTACAATATTTGAATTATCAAAAGCAATTAACCAGGCAAATACGCAAAATCTAAACATAAAAAAAGCTCAGGTAGATTTAAATAATCTTTTAGAAATATTAGGTATAAATATAAATGAAGAAAGGATAAATGATAAAAAAATTAATTTTGATAAGGTTGACCAAAAATGGATAAAATCTCAAATTGAATTAAGAAACAAATATAGAAAACTCAAAAATTTCTCTGATGCAGATGCTGTAAGAAAAGAATTGTTGTCGAAAGGAATCAGTTTACTAGATTCAAGAAATGGAACAGAATGGACTATTCAATAATAGATTATGAAAGTGCGGCGTTTATTAACCCCAATGAAACAAAAATCACTGAAACTATTATAGTTAATTGAAATAAAATTTTCTCAAAACCTCTTCTTGTTCGAAAATTATCTCCACCACCCCCAAATATATTTACACTTTGTCCACGTACCTGAATAAGTATAATAACAATCAAAAAAATCGATGTGATCAATTGTAATATTAAAAATATTTTATCCAAAACTTAACCTTTATAACTAATTGCTAGAATTAATCCATAGATTGTATATCTTTTTTATACTGTTAGACAACTTATTTGAGTCATGCCTTAAAGAATGTTCTGTTGATTTAATATCAAATTGTAATACTTTAGCATTATCATGATCATTTTGACTAATTTTAATTGGTTCTTCTTCATGTGAAACTATAGGAATATTATAATTTTTATCAGCAATTATATAATCAAATATATCTTTATATGTATGTTCTTCTATTGCAACTATATGATCATATACACTATATCCATCTGTTTCACCTTTTTGGGTAGCCACATTACAAATATAAATTTTTAATGCAGAAGATTCTTTTATTACATGTAATAAATCTTGAACTAACAAAGGTGGAATCACACTAGTGTACAAGCTTCCTGGGCCAACAATAATAAGATCTGCTTTTTTTAAAGCATTTATGGTACTAACAGATCCTTTTGCTGATGCTGGATTTAAATGTACAGAAGATATTTTACCTTCTTTTAATGGAATTAATGATTCTCCGTTAACTAATGATCCATCCGTTAATTTTGCTTGCAAAACTATATCTTCCAATGAAGAAGGTAATACAGTACCTTTTGCACCTAATATTTTTGCAGATTGATAAAGTCCTTCTTCAAAATTTCCTGTGATATCTGACATAGCAGCTATTAACAAATTACCCAAACTATGTCCTTTCAAACTTTTTCCTTGATCAAATCGATAATCAAATAATTCTTTTATAATACTTTCGGAATCACTTAAAGCTGCAACACAATTTCTAAAATCCCCAGGAGGTAAAACACCTAATTCCTTCCTCAATATACCTGAACTTCCACCATCATCTGAAACAGTTACAATTGCTGTTAAAAAATCCGAACAATTTTTCAATCCTCTTAACAAAACAGAAGAACCAGTACCTCCACCTATAGTACAAATATTGACAGATTTCAGAATATTATTCATATGATATTTATTTTATATTAATAATTTTTAATAATGTTGATTCTGTCTGAATTGGGTCCGCTTTGCCCTTGCTCATTTTCATAACCTGCCCTACTAAAAATCTAATTGCAGTTTCTTTTCCAGATTTGTAATCATCGACTGCACTTTGGTTTTCTTTTATTACTTTTTCACAAATATTATCTAATTCCTTAGAGTCAGAAATTTTAGTTAATCCCATTGATTCCAATAATTTTTCAGGAGAAAGTTTAGATTCACATAAAGAAGCTAATATTTCTCTGCTTCCATTTCTATTAACCACACCTTCATTAGTCATATTTATTAATCTAAGTAAATATATTGGATTAATATAATCATTAATTTTATTATAAGAAATCTCTTTTGAATCAATAACTTTAATCATTTCTTCTGTTATCCAATTAGACAAATCTTGGTTATGTATATTAAATTTTTCACTTATATTTATTTGACTAATGTTCATGAAAAAATTATATAAATCAAGATTGGAACAAAGTATGTTTATAGACTGGTCATTTAAATCATAGTTTGTCTTAATATATTTAATTCTATCGTTTCTTAATTCAGGTAACGATAATTTTATTTCATTTAACAATTCATCATTTATATATATATTGGGTAAATCTGGGTCAGGAAAATATCTATAATCATGAGCTGATTCTTTTGATCTTTGAGAAAATGTAGTACCTTTAGATTCATTCCACCCTCTTGTTTCTTGAACAATTCTGTCTCCTGAAGTCAAAACATCTGTCTGTCTTTCAATTTCATAATTAATAGCTCTAAAAACTGATCTGAAACTATTCATATTCTTTACTTCAACTTTTTCACCAAGTTTATCCGAATTCTTTACTTTTAAACTAACATTAGCATCACATCTAAAATGACCTTGCTCTAAATTACCTTTAGTTACACCAATTTCTGTAAATATAGAATGTAGTTCTAATAAATAACTTCTAGCTTCCTGAGCGTTAGAAATAACTGGCTCTGTTACAACTTCCATCAATGGAGTCCCTGATCTATTAACATCTATTAATGAAGAAGGCTTATTTGAACTGGTAACATGAGTTAATTTAGCAGTATCTTCCTCTAGATGTATACGATTTAATAATATTTTCTTTACAGGTTTGGAAGGAATTTCCACTTCTCCTCCAATTACAATCGGATAATTAAGTTGAGAAATTTGATAACCCTTCATCAAATCAGGATAATGATAGTTTTTTCTATCAAATCTTGTTTTTTGATTTATTTTTCCACCTATAGCTAATCCGGATTTGATAACCATTTTCATAGCTGTTTCATTAATCAAAGGTAAAGTGCCTGGATATCCCATACATATATTACATACAAAAGTATTTGGTTCGCTTTCAAATGGTGCCACAGAGCAATTACAAAACATTTTACTCAATGTATCTAATTGCACATGAACTTCAAGTCCAATAACTGGTTCATACTTAATATTTAAATCTACCATATTATTTTTTAAAATATTGTAAAAGGATAATATCTTAAAACTACTTTTCCTAAAATATTATCATTGGTAATAGCTCCAAAATGCCTACTATCAGTACTGTAATGTTCATTATATCCTAGTACAAAACTTTCGTTAGTATTTAATACAAACACTTTTTCATAAACGCTATCATCCTGAGAATAATTATCAGATTTTATACTTAAATT
>VFGQ01000115.1 GCA_009391605.1 SAR202 cluster bacterium | reverse complement strand
TTATTCAGTATCTCAACCGAAATGGTCTAAAATGGTTTTAAATAAAAAAATTAACGAAATTAAAGATTCTCATTTGGATATAATAACAGTTTCAAATCCGGGTTGTTTTATACAATTGCAAGGTGGGTCTGAAATGTTAAAATTAAAAACAGAAGTGATGTATGTTACAGATTTACTTTATAGTTCTTATATAAAAGGAGATGATTAATGGATTTAGGTTTAAAAGATAAGGTTGCAATAATAACAGGTGGAAGCGATGGTATAGGGAAAGCTGCCGCTATTTCTATGGCTACTGAAGGTACTAAAGTTGCTATAGTGGGACGAACGCAATCTAAACTTGATTTGGCAGTTGAAGAAATAAAAAAACTTTCAAATGGCGATGTTATCGGAATTTCAGCTGATGTGTCGGTTGAGTCTGACGTTCAATCAATGATTGACAAAGTTATTTCAGAGTTTGGACAAATTGATATATTGGTAAATAATGCAGGAACTTCTTCAGCTACTACATTAGAATTGATGACTGACGAAGATTTGGAAGTTGATTTTGGAATAAAGATTTATGGTGCGATTTATTGTGCTCGAGGAGTATTACCCTATTTGAAAAAATCTGATAATGCAGTAATTATAAATACAACAACCCCCGGAGGTAAGGCGTCTAGCCCCGGAACGCAACCTACTTCTTTATCTCGTGCTGCTGGAATATCCCTTACCAAATCTTGGGCGGGAGAATTAGCTAAATTTAATATACGTGTTAATACTGTTTGTGTTGGCGTATTAAAATCTGGGCAGCACAGAACAAGATGGGAAGCTGCAAATGCAAAAGATCCAAATTATACATTGGAAGATCATTGGCAAGTTGTTGGAAAAAATGTTCCGCTTGGCAGAATAGGTGAAGCAGAAGAAGTAGGAGATGTAATGTGTTTTCTTGCCTCGTCTAAGGCAAGTTACATAACAGGAACTGCTATTAATGTTGATGGAGGATCGTCCCCAGTAGTTTAAAATTAAATAAAATTATTTTGAGATTCTTGCATGAGTGCATGATCTAATAAAACTATAGCTACCATTGATTCAACCATGGGGACTGCTCTTGGGAGTACGCAAGGGTCGTGTCTTCCACGGCCTTGAAATTCAATTTCTTTTCCATCGTTTGTAACAGTTTGCTGAGATTTAATAATTGTACCTGTTGGTTTGAAAGCAGCTCTTAAGATTATATTTTCACCATTGGTGATACCACCTTGAATACCCCCGCTATTATTTGTTTTTGTACTAACAATTCCATCATTAATATAGAATTCGTCATTATGTTCAGAACCCATGAGTTTCGTACCATCAAATCCTGATCCTACTTCAAATCCTTTACATGCAGGTAGTGAAAGTAATGCTTTTGCAAGATCAGCTTCAAGTTTGTCAAATACTGGGGAACCTAGACCTGTTGGGACATTTCTACATACTAATTCAACAATTCCACCAAGAGAATCACCCTGCTTTCGTACCTCTTTAATCTTTTCAATCATAGTAGTTGCTATTTTATCGTCGGGGCATCTTACAATATTTTTCTCAACATCGTTTATTGTAACTGTATCAGTATTTACTTTAGCTGTAATGTTTTGTATAGATTTGACATAACCTATTATTTCCAAGTCATATTTTATTTTGAGGATTTTTTTTGCTATTGCACCTGCAGCTACTCTTCCTATAGTTTCCCTTGCACTTGCTCTGCCTCCTCCTTTCCAATTTCTTATCCCATACTTTGCATCATAGGTGTAATCAGCGTGCGATGGTCTGTAAATATTTTTCAAAGATTCATAATCTTTACTCTTTGCATCTTGATTTGTAACAGAAATATGTATTGGGGATCCTAAAGATTTCCCTTCGAAAGTGCCCGATAATATTTCAGCTATATCAGATTCTTTTCTTTGGGTAGTAATTTCACTTTGTCCAGGTCTTCTTCGATTAAGTTCGAATTGAATTTCATTTTCAGTAATTTCAATTCCTGGCGGGCAGCCATCTATTGTTACACCAACAGCTGTTCCATGTGATTCACCCCATGTTGTTATTTTAAATATCTGTCCAAATGTATTTGACAAGCTATTTCCTTGTTAATTTTATTTTTTAGTATTTTATACTACCACTACTATTAAAATTTTGATACGATTCATTTTTATTCATGTTTTTATGGGCTTGAGTGAACATTCATGAGAACCTCGTTGTATAACGTGAGAGTTTTCTTGCTCAAGCCCTAATTAAGTTCTTATTTTGAAATCGAAAATTAAAATTAATAAATCTAAATATTTTTCTTTCTTGCAATGCACTAAAAAACTTTATTTAGATCTAAATGCTGATATTAATCCCTGGACAAATAATCCAAATCGTTCATTGAATAAAAATATTATGATGGACTATGTAAAAGATTATTTTGTAACTAAATTGGGAAATATTAATCTAAAACAAATTTTTGATAAAGATGAATTTTTAGATAACATTAACAACAATAATAATTTTATTTCATTTGGATTAAATTTAAAATCTGATGATATAAGTATTAAATATGATGTTATAACTAAAGTTGATAATATGATAAATATTTATTTGGTAAAATCAGCAATTTATACAAAATCTTACTATATAAAAGAACTTACATTACAAAAGTATGTGATAAGTAAATTAACTGATGTTCCTTCTATATCTAATTTGATTTTAATTAATAATGATTATGAATTTACCAAATCTGATATAAATTTAGATCAATATTTAAATATTGTTGAATGTGAATCAAGGATAAATAATGAAGATTTTTTTGAAGTGGAAAATAACTTGAAAAATATAAGGAGAGAAGCCACTAAAATTAAAATACCAGAGATTGAAATAGGACCACATTGTAAAAGTCCATATCAGTGTAATTATTTTGATTATTGCAGAATTAATATGCCATATTACCATGTGGAACAAATTCCAAATCAGTCAAAAGATCAGAAACAAAAAATAAATGCTTTGGGTATTAAAGATATAGCAAAATTGCCTGAAATTAACTGGTTATCTGATATCCAAAATAGAACTATAAGTTCAGTAAAGCATTCTAAAGCATATATTAAACCAACTCTTGGCTCATCTCTTGCAAAATTGGAATTCCCTTTATATTTCATGGATTTTGAAACTATTATTTCCCCTTTACCAGTTTTCCAAAATTCTTTTCCTTTCCAGCCCCTTCCTTGTATGTGGTCTTTGCATAAATTAGGTAATAAAGATGGTAATTTGTTATATTATAATTTTTATGATTTCTCAGGAAATGATCCTCGGAAAGATTTTATTATAAAATTAATTGATATTTTGGGAGAGTCAGGAGATATATTAATTTATTCAGATTATGAAAAACGTATATTACATCAAATCATATTGAGTTATCCTGAACTGAAGAAAGATATTGAAAATATAATATCAAGATGTGTTGATATGCTGAAATTAGTAAGAGAAAATTATTATCATCCTGGATTCAGGGGTAGTTTTTCTTTAAAGTCTGTATCAAAAATTTTACCTGAAGGTGATATTTATAATTCAGAATATGTTAATTCAGGTGATGATGCATCAACGGTGTTAATGCAGTTAATAACAGGGAAAATGAAAGAAGATTTAATTCCCATTTATGAGCAAGAATTAATAAATTATGCTGAAAAAGATACTTTAAGTTTAGTAAATTTATATAATCATTTGATTTCTGTTGCATAATTCATGCATTTTAGTTCTTGTAAAATATTATGTTCATGTTATACTTTTCGAAAACTTAAGGAGGCAAAGATGAAAAAGATTCTTTCTTTACCATATATTTTTGTTTTGGTATTAAGCTTAATGTTAGTGGGATGCCAAGGCGAAACAATTAAAATTGGTACATTGTTAGACAAAACAGGAGATTTAGGTAACTATGGTCCACCTATGGAAGTAGGAGCTGATCTCGCGATTACATTATTACAAGATGCTGGTGTGGATATTGTTAAAGTCCCTGGTGATTCAGGAACTGCAAATCAAAAATCCATAGCTGAAGCTACAAGACTGATAGATATTGAAGGTGTTAGTGCTATTGTTGGGTCTTTATCATCTGGAGTGACTATGGCAACTGCAACTGCGGTCACCATACCAAAAGATATCCCAATTATGTCACCTGCATCAACTTCCCCTGCTATTTCCACAATGGCTGATAATGACACAGTATTTAGATCTACTGTATCAGATGCAGCACAAGGTGTTGTTTTAGCTAACTTCGCATTACAACAGGGAATTAAATCCGCTGGTGCTATATATATAAATAACCCTTATGGAGAGGGATTAGCAAATATGTTTAGTCAAGCATTTACTGCAGGTGGTGGTACTATTACAGCTACTGTTCCCTCTGAGCCAGGACAGACAAGTTATTTGTCTGAGGTTAAGAAGGCAACAGCTGGAAACCCTGATGTATTATTGGCTATGACTTATCCTGTCACTGCCCAGATTTATATCAGAGAAGCTATAGAAGGAGGCCATGCTACAAAATTTATGTTTGTTGATGGAACCAAAGCTCAGGATATGTTTGATGCTATGACTAAAGAACATGGTGCAAATTTCTTTGATGGCATGTATGGAACTGCTCCTGGAGCAGCAGGCAGTCCTGCCAAAACTCAGTTTGAAAATCTTTATAAAGATGCAAACAATGGGACTATGCCTACTGATCCATTTATAGCAGAGACATTTGATGCTACTATCATGCTAGGATTAGCAGCAGTTGCTGCGCAAGAAGGTTCTGCATGCGATAGTATCAAAACTTGTCTTAGAAGAATTGCTACTGACGCTGGTGATGCTGATGCAAATATAGAACCTGGCGATATTAAATTAGCAGTTAGTCTGTTGAAGAAAGGCGACGACATTAATTATGAAGGTGCTGCTGGATCTCAGGAAATAGACGCACAAGGTGACGTGAATAATACTATTGAAGTTTGGACCATTAAAGATGGGAAAGTTACTTCTACAGGACAATTCCTAAGCCCATAATTTCTTACATCTAAATTTAAAAAAAAGGAGGAACCAATTTGGTTCCTCCTTTTTTTATATATAAAAGTTTAAACAACGAGGTTATTTTAATGAATATAGAAGATATAAAGAAAGAAGTAGAATCAAGAATAGATAGT
>VFGQ01000099.1 GCA_009391605.1 SAR202 cluster bacterium | reverse complement strand
AGGATCTTCTAAGCCAGTTATGTAAATTTTTATGTTGTTATAGATTTTGTATTTAAAGCAATGTTCATTTGTAAGCACAAAATATTCATTGTCATTTGTTGATTCATAATAATGACTTTTAATATCAAAAATAAAACCGGAACATGATTCTGTTGCTGTTCTTAATCTGATGACAGAAGATTCTATAGATGTGATTGCTTCAGGCCATTTAATAGAAGTAGATGTTGTTTCTAATACTTTTGTTCTGTCCAGAATATTATTCAAATCATCTTCTGTATCTTTTTTCAAATTATTCAAATCATCTTCTGTATTTTTTTTCAAATTATTTATAGTGGTATTTTGGTTTTCAATTTTTTCTGAAAATTCTTCATATATTTTTAATGTGTCTTGTAAAGATTTAGATTTTTCTAGTGCAGCTTTTAATTCTGAATTTATTCTGTTTCCTTTTTCTTTTTCCACTAAAAGTTCAGCATTTATCCTTTTTTCTTTTTCTGCTGCTGCTTCTAACTTTGCATTATTGTTTTTTTCTTGTTCAATTAAATAAAGTGATTTAGTTTCCAGTTCTTTTTCTTTTGATTTTATTGTTAATCCTTGTTGATATAATGCTTCTTTTTCAGACAATAATTTTTCTTCATTGATTTTCTTTATTGCATTATTAGATTTTTCTATTGCCAGGTTTGTTTTATCAATAGAATCATTTATAGTTTCACTAGTGCGATTATTAGAATTTTTAATATTTAAATCTATTATATTTTGAAATTCCAAGAGTGTATTACCCTGATATATAGAAAGTACGCCGAAACTAGATACCCATAATAAAATATTTAAACTAACTATAGCTAATATATATTTTTTGTTCACTTCAGAATTGAATCCTTAAATGTAGTAAAATGAAATTTTTAATACTTATAATTATATCCTATCTATATAGGCAATTTATAATATTATTATGAATAATGATTTAAGAACTTATTTAAATAAAAGGATTTCTGTATTACCTGAATGGCTTGCAGATCATTTATATCGCACTGCTAAATTAGCTATGGAATTAGCACAATATTATAAAGAAGATACACAGAAATGTGAATTGGCAGCTTTGTCACATGATATTGTTAAGCATTATGATAATAAGGATCTTTTAGAAATTGTGTCAAAACAGAACATAGATTGTTTAGATTTTGAAATAAAAAATCCTAATGTATTACATGGTCCTGTAGCTTCTCATTATATCCAGGATTATCTTGATGAAACTGTCATATTGGAAGCTGTCAGATGGCACACTTCAGGGCATTACACATTCAATAACATAAGTAAAATAGTATTTTTATCAGATAAAGTAGAACCTTATAAAGTAACTAATAGGCCTGAATTAAATGAGGTTAAGAAATTAATTTTAGATGATTTAGATCAATCAATTATAAAATACTTTGATATTCAATTTGATTATTTTGAATCTAAGAATATACATATCCATCCTGAATCTATAAAATTTTATGAAAGTTTAATTTAATATTTTTGTTATTTTGATTGACAGCTTACTTTTGTTCATTTTGATCTCGCAATAACTCGCAGGAATAATAAATTCAGAATAACCTTGACCAGGATTAATAAATGTCACCCCTTTGTATACTTCTATATGAGAGTCATGTGTATGTCCAAACAAAATATATTGAGGTTTAATTTTTTTAAACTGAGTTAAAATAAGTTCGTAATCTATAGGAGGAGGCCCTCCCCAGTAAGGATGAATTACTCCAAAAGTTATATCATTTATCTGAAATATTTTTTTCTTGGGCAAAAATTCCCGGATTTCTTTAGGATCAGAATTTCCATGAACCAAAATAGATTGTTTTGCATTTTTCTTTATACCATTTATTACGTTTTCTGAGGTAATATCACCACAATGTATAAGCAAATCAGAATTTGATATTTGTTTTTTAATTACATTATGGAGTTCATTGTACGATCGTTGATGTGTATCAGAAATTATAAGGATATTTTTAATATTATTTAATTTAATCAATTTAATCAGTTTCTGTTAGCTCAGATATAAACTTAGAATCAAATCCCAATGATTTTAATATTTCTTCTGTATGCTCTCCCAAATCTGGAGCAGCACGATTAACAGATAATGGGGTTTCTGACATTTTTAACAAAGGTCCTACCATTTTAATTTTCCCCAATAAAGGATGGTCAATGTTTTTTACTAGATCATTTGCAATTATCTGTGGATGATCAACTAATTCTTCAACAAAGTTTACAGGTCCTGCAGGTACTCCGGTTCTAACAAAAATATCAAGCCAATCTTTGACTGTTTTCTTTTTCATAAGGGATTCAAATAAAGGAACAAGTTTTTCATTAAATTCATATGTTTCATCTGAGTATGGGTCATAATTTTCCTCAAATCTTATATCATGAACTTTATGTACATCAGCAAATTTCTTTCTAAGTGTTTCACTCAAACATGCAACCGCTATAATTCCGTCTTTTGCTTGATATGTTCGATAGTAGTGGTTATGAACAGTCTTATTGCTTAATTTTTGGTATTCTTCAAGAATATTTTCATAAGATTCTCCTGATTCTCTCATTTCTGTTAATATATTTTTAAAATCAGATCTTATTTCAGAATCAAAAGTTTCAGATTCAAAAAATCTGCCATTTTGTACATTTAATGCTGATGCTAGTAATGTTGTTTCAATTTTTTGTCCTTTTCCTGTTTTTTCTCTATGGTAAAGTGCAGCACATATACTCCATGCCATTCCTAATCCTGTAGTAAAATCAGCAACTGCAGTAGATTGTATTTGTTGAGGTACTCCATTACTTACCTTATTTTCGGCGGCCATTAAACCGCTCATAGCTTGGGCAATCAGATCATATCCAGGTCTATGGCTATCTGGGCCTGATCTTCCCCAGGCTGTATTCTCGCAATAAATTAATTTTGGATTATAATTTTTTATAGTTTCATAATCCACTTTTAGCTTTTTAGGAACATCAGGCCTTGAATTTATTATCATTACATCAGAAATTTTACAAAGTTTTTCTACAATTTTTTGTGATTTTGGGTTTTTTAAATCTATTATCATTCCTTTTTTACCCCTATTAAGAGCGAAAAAAGATCTTCCATAACCTGTTATTCCTGGTATTATTTCAAGCGCATATCTCCATGGATCACCTGTGGGTGGTTCTATTTTTATTACTTCCGCACCCATATCGCTAAGCATTGAGCCAGCAAAAGGCGCAGCAATAATTTGACTAAATTCTATTATTCTTATTCCTTCTAATGGGCCAGCCATAAATTATTGCCTTGTTCTTATATAATTATCGTTTTATTATGAGATGATCTTAAAGATATAATAACAAAAATTCAAGTTAAAAATTAGTTTATAGGAGTAAAAATGAATAATAATAAAACTGCAATCATTACTGGAGCAGGCACTGGAATTGGCAGAGGAATTGCATTAAAATTTGCAGAGAATAATTTCAACCTAATTCTAGCAAGTAGAAATGTTGATAATTTAAATAAAGTTAAAAAAGATTGTGATTTACTTAATAATGATTCTAGTTATGTAATTCAGACAGATATTACTGATGAAAAAAGCGTTGATAATTTATTTTCAGAATCTAAGTCAAAGTTGGGCAAAATTGATGTTTTGATAAATAATTCAGGAGTATTTGACGGCGGGCCAATAGATGAAATGTCAGTTGAAACTTGGGATAAAGTTATTAGCGTGAATTTAAGA
>VFGQ01000111.1 GCA_009391605.1 SAR202 cluster bacterium | reverse complement strand
GTCCATTATTTTGCAGACTGGTGGTTGAGCACCCGGAGATACTTCAACTAAATCTAGAGATCTTAAGAGTGCATGATTAACAGCATCTTTAGTGAGTAAGACCCCCATTTGCTTTCCGTTTTCGTCTATGACCAAAACTCTATCTGATTTTATCCCTTCATTTATGAAGTAATCTTTTGCTATATTATTTCTCCCATAATAAAACTAACCACGAAAATTTCGCGGCATAAGAGAGTCTAGCATAACCATTCTCCTCATTCAACAGATTTTATATTTATAATATTGCTACTTATTTAATGAAGTGAATAATATTTTTTCAGATTTCAATTCTTTATTAGTATAAAACTTTATATATGTTGATAGCTTTTTATATAAATCTAGTTTGACTTTTTTCGTAATTATATTATTTCTATTTAAATTATTATCATATTCGGTGTTTTTAATATGTTTTAATAATCTGATTTCTTGTTCCAATAATTTCAAACTTGAAAATTTTGTTTTTTTAGAGCATTCATTACAAAAAATTCCACTTTCGATTAAATTTAAAAGATAATCTCCAGGTTGAATTTTATTATTGCAATTTAAACATATATCAATTTCGGGAAATATTCCTTCTGCTAAAAGTAATTTAATCTGAAAATAAACTAAGGTAAAGAGAAATATATCGTTTGATATCCATTTCAAACATTTACCAACTAAATGATAAATATAATTGTTATTCTCATTTATAGAATTAAAGTTTATTGTCAATTCTGCAATTATATTTCCTGAAGAAAGATTTGTTAGTTTTATTGGCCTTTCAAACCACGTTTCCATGGATTTTGCTTCATAAATTATACAAAAATTATCTGAAACAGAAGCTTTGAAATTCATTTTTTGAAATATATCTATATAATCAAAATTTTTATTTGATGTTTTTCTTATTCTTTTGATAATAGCTGTGATTATCCCTTTATGAGGACTTAATATATTGAAAATTTTGTCGAATTCACCATATTCATATGATGATATAGTTATACCTTCAAAATTTAAATATTCCCTTTTTTGCATTATATTATTTTACTTAATTGATTAAGTGATTATATTACTCGATTATTTGCCTGGAATTAAAAGCTTGAGTAAGTGTTTTTTGGTCTGTATAATCTAAATCCCCTCCAAATGGAATACCTACAGCAAGTCTTGAGATTTTTATATTTGCTGATTTGATTTGATTAGAGATATAAGTAGCTGTAGCATCACCTTCAATAGTGGGATTTGTGGCTAATATAATTTCAGTTGGGGGCTTTTGTTCAATTCTTTTTATTAAAGATGAAATAGTTAGTTCATTGGGTCCAATACCATTAATTGGAGATATGTATCCATTAAGAATATGATAAGACCCATTATAATTTGTGCTTTCTATTGCATAAGCATCAATTGAATCTTGTACTATGCAAATTGATTTTTGATCTCTCATTACATCAGTACATATATTACATGGATTTATTTCCGTAACTATAAAGCAATTATTACAGAAAGATAATTTTTGTTTTGATTTAATTAGGCTATCTGCTAAAGATAGTATTTTATTTTCTGGTGATTTTATAATATGAAATGCTAATCTTTCAGCTGTTTTAGGGCCAATGCCTGGTAGCTGATTAAGATGATTTATTAAATCAGATATTACAGAAGAGATTGAAACATTTTTATTATTCAAATTACATTCCTAATAAATTACTTATTGAGCCAAGTTGAGCATTTGCATTTTTTTGGGATTTTTCAATAGCTTTGTTAATTGTTGAAGTAAGATCATTTTCTAAATTTTTTATTAATTTAGAATCCAAATTTTCTATATTTAATTTTATTTCTTTTATTTTAAAAGTCCCATCTACAGTTACAGAAATTGTATCTGATTTATTGTTTTGAGTGACTGTAGTTTGTTTTAATTTTTTTTGTATTTGTTTCATTTGATTTCTCATTTGAAAAACATTTTTCAGGTTTTTAGGATTCATTTTCAATCTCCTTTAAAGATATTAACTTTCCATATTTCGATGCTTCAGATAAAAATAATGCTTCATCGTTTTCTTTTGATTTATCGTTAGTTTCCTCATTATTATTTATTAATTCCAGATTTAATGATAATTCTTTCCCCCATATTGATTTAATTGTTGATTTTGCTAATTTAATATTTTCCGTATTGTTTATTTCGACTTTTAACATATCAATTTGACTTTTATGTTCAAAATACAAATTTAATAAATTTTCATTAACTTTATAATTTTTGATTGTTTTCATTTTCCAATACCAATTTTTATTTTCAAACGCTTTAATAAATTTCATTAAATCTGATTGGGGGTGCTGTGAGATATTCGTTGATGGGATTGGCTTAGTTGTTGATTGTATTGAATCATTTTGATTTTCGGGTATTTTTATATCATTATTTTCAATTTGATTAATATTATTTTCCTGTGATATTGAATTTGAATTTTTATCCGATGAAATTTGAAACAATTCAAAAAGCTCTATAATCATTATTTCTAAATTTAGCCGAAAATTCTCAATATTACTAATATCTTTACCATTTATGATTTTGGAAATTTTTTTAATTGTAGTGATATCTAGAATAGATGCCATTTTATTAATTTCAGATTTTTTTGTTTCTAACCCGTATTTGTAATGTATTAATTTTACACATGTTTTGCGAAATCCATTCATTATCGAATTAAAGTTACTACCTTTATTTATTTCTTCATTTAATAACCGAAGCGCAGAGTTAAGATCTTTTGAATGTAGATAGTTCAAAATTTCCACAGGTATGTCATCTGCTATGATTCCCAAAGTATATCTAATTAGATTTTCATCTATCTCATTATTATTTTGTTTAAGAATGCATTTTTCTAATAAATTTTCAGCATTTCTAAGACTGCCATTTGCATGAGATGCAATTATGTGAGCATCGTTTGTTGTTAATATTAACTTCTCATTTTGTGCTATTTTCACTAATTTTGCAGATATATTACTTTCATCTATTGATTTAAATTCAACTATTTGACATCTTGATAAGATTGTTTGAGGGATCTTTTGAGGATCTGTTGTTACAAGGATTATTATTAAGTGATTTGGAGGTTCTTCCAATGTTTTTAATAATGCATTGAACGAATGCCTACTTAACATATGTACTTCATCTAATATATAGACTTTAAATTTGTTTAAGCCAGACAAAAAATTAATTTTTTGTAACATTACTTCAGTTAAATCTTCTACTTGTCTTATTGAACTTGCTGCATCAAGCTCTATGAGAGTATTAGAAGAATAATTGTTAATTGAACTACATGATGTGCATGTGCAATTAGATATATCTAGTTTCAAAGTATCGTAATTTTCACAATTTACAGATTTTGCAAATGCTCTGGCTGTACTGGTTTTGCCTGTGCCTGACGGACCTGAAAATACATATGATTGCGATAATCTTTTATGAGTAATAGAATTTATTAATAATTTAACAACTTCTTCTTGTCCTAATATTTCTGTTAGGCTTTTAGGCCTCCATTTTCTATATAATACTTCTTTTTGCATTTTTAATTTTAAATTTGATTCAATATATAATTTTGTTTTTCAGTCATTTTTTTTTCATCTTTAATATTTTCATGATCATAACCATTTAAATGTAATATACCATGTATTATTAATTTTTTAATTTCATTATCAAATATAATTTTTTTATTCTCACTTTGTTTTTTTATATATTCTAAAGAAATAGCTAAATCTCCTATCAAGATTTTGTTATTATTAGAATGTTTTGGGAATTCAATATTATTTAATTTTTTTAATTTTTTAGTACCATAATAAGTTCCTGAAAAATCAGGAGAAAAAGATAAAATATCAGTTGGCTCTAAAATCCCTCGGAATTCTGAATTTAATTCAGCAATCTTATTATTATCAACAAATAAAATATTAATTTGCGTAGATGGATCCAAATTTAAAATTTTAAATATACTAGGTATATACCGAGGAACATCTTTACTATTAAAGTTTATTGTTAAATTAGTATCAAAATGTATATTAATGTTAGACATTAATAATTAATCTACTTTGATGGCAAGCTGGAAAATTTATTTGCTCCAAATAATGAATCTAATATATTTGAATCCTTTGGAATAATAATAGTAGTGTTTGTATTGAAAGTATTTTCATATGTTTCCAATTGTCTTAGGAATCGATAGAATTCAGGATCTTGACCATGTGCTTCAGATAATATTTTGATTGCTGATGCTTCAGCATTACCAACGATTATCTTAGCTTCTTTATCAGCTTTTGCCTTTATAATTGCAGCATCTTTATCTACTTCAGATCTTACAGTTAAATCAACTTCTGCTGCTTCAGCTCTTTCTTTATCAGCTTTTCTTTTTCTTTCTGCCTGCATTCTTCCGTATATGCTTTCAGCTATTTCAGCAGGGAAATCTGCTCTTTTAATTCTTACATCAACAAGTTCAATTCCGAATTCACGTATTTTGGGATTTGATTGTTGTTTTACTTTATTCATTATTTGTTCTCGATTAGTTTTTATTATTTCAACTTGTAAATCTGAAGCTATTTCTCTTCTTAATTCAGATGAGATGATATCTATGGCTCTTGATGCTGCTAAGGTTTCATTACGAGTTGTCTTGAAAAATAATAGCGGATCAACAATTTTCCCTCTGGCATAAATATCTATTACTAAACGTTTTTTATCACTTGTTAAAAGAGAATCAGGAGGAGCATCAAAAATTAATAGTCTTTTTTCAAATTTTCTAACTTGATCTATGAATGGTAGTTTAAAATTTAATCCGGGATTAGTAGATGTCTTAATAGGTTCCCCAAACCTCGTTACTATAGCAGTATTTGTTTCATCAACAATAAACATTGATTGTATTATTACAAAAAATATTATTAGTCCTATAATTAGTATCGCAGTATATGATCTTTTCATATTAATCCTCTAACGTCCCAATAACTTGTTTTACATTATCGGAGTTAAAAATATATATTTTATTAGGATCCCCTATTATTATTTGTTTTAATTTTGGTAGTACTCTTTCTATTGTTTCTAGATATAGCCTTGATTCTGTTGTTTCTTTTTGCAAATTATATTCTTTAAGTATTGAGTTGAATTTATCAGCTTCACCTTTTGATTCAGCAATTCTTACTGCTTCATAAGCTTTTGCATCTTGTATCACTTTAGCTGCATACCCTCTTGCTTTTGGCAGTATATCTTCTCTATACGCATCAGCAAGATTTATTATTTTTGCTTTATCTTCTCTTGCTCTTACAACATCATCAAATGCATCTTGTACTTGTGTGGGAGGTTGTACATTTTGTAATTTTACTTCTCTGACTCTTATACCTGAATTGTAACTATCCAAAAGAGATTGCATGAGGATTTTAGTTTCTGATTGAACAGCTTCTTTTTCTGTAGTTAATACATCATCTATAGGTTTACTTCCAACCACCTGCCTTAAAGATGTTTCTGCTACATCCATCATAGTTTTTCCGCTTGGATCAATTGTCATGAAAAGATAGTGTTTTAAGTCTTTAATATCAAATTGAACTAATAATTGTGCATCAACTATATTTTCATCACCAGTTATCATTAGAGCTTCATCAGGAACTATTTTATCTCCTCTAAATCCCAATTCTAATCTTCTGATTGTAGCTGTAGCTACAATATCTTTTTGCCCTATGGGTGATGGAAAGAACCAATGTAATCCTGGGCCTGATATTGAATTAAATTTACCAAATAGTCTTAAAGCTGCCTGTTCTCCTGGTTGAACTGTGAATATTCCTGAGCCTCCCCATAATCCAATTAGAACTAAGATTACAATGATAAAGAAAAAAAAGTTATTTTTCGGAAGTGGTATGTATTTTCTAATATTATTTAGAATTTTGTTAAGTCCAGAAAAATTAAATTCTGGCTCTTTGTTATCAAACACTTATTTACCTTATTAACTATATTATTTAATTATAGTTAATTTTAGTCATAAAGAATATCTAATTTACACATTTCTTCATATCTAGATCAGAATTTAAAATATTTTCAAATTCTGAAAAATTATTAATATTTTTAAGTTTGTTTATAAAAACATTTAATTTTACATTCTTTGTTCGGATACATTTTAATTTAGACAATATATTGTTTGTACTTTGTGGAGTGTTTCCATATGAGTTATAAAAAGCAAAATAAGCCTGATTGATCTTTCTTATTTGATATCCCTGATCATTTAACTTGTTTTTTTGTGACAACATAAATTTTTCAGCTATATCAATTTTGTTTTTCGAAAGTAAGTTGTCAGTTATCGAACGAGTGAATCTGATTTCAGAATTAAATGAATTTATTTCTTTGGTTTTAATATTTGTTGATTGAGTTTCGTTAATTATAATGTTATTTGCCAATTCTTCACTGATATAACTTACTAGAGTTTCATTTAAAGCTAACATTTTATTATCTTTGTAAATATTTTGACCAAGATTATACAATGAAAAATATTGATGAAGCCATTCATGAATTGTATTATTGATAATTTTAGTATGCTCCATATCTTTTGGTATTAAAGATGGATAAAAAGCTATACCACCTATTTTAAGCACTATAGCAGAAACATTGAAATTTTTTTCTATTTGATTTTCAATTATTTCTTTTTCTTCAATTGTTAAGTTTTGTTTTAATAGGATAGAGTAGGTTAGTTTTATTTCATTTGTTGGAGATATGATTAAAATATTAGGAGTATTATCAAGTTTGAATCTTAGCTTAGGGAAAAGGAATTTATTGAATATTAATATATTATTTTTTTCAATTTCATTTTCAATTATTTTTTCAATTTCATTTAATTCATCAGGTTGATGGCTTTTATTTTGATTTAATTCATTAACAATTAAATTTGTTATATTTTTAATTTCCCATTCATAAATATTAAAAGTATTATTTGCAACATGGATATTAATGGGATTGATTTTTGCAGACTCAGGTATTTGGGTCATGACAATGATTAATATAAAGATTGTCAGGTATTTTAATTTTAACAAGCTATTATTTAAATAAGTTTAAAAATCTTTCTTCATAATGATCAAATAAACCCCATCTATCTAATTCTTTTTTTAGTATTTCTGGATCAGCTCCAAATTCTACTTGATTAAATAGTATTTCAATTCTTTGAACAGTAGCTTTTGGAACACCTCCAAATTGGTCTTGTGGTTGGAGTAATCCCCTGGAGTTAAATTCATTAACATTACTGACTAAAGATTCAGATGTAAAATCATGAATGAATTTTAGTAAAGATACATCCCATAATTCGTCTACTCCAACAATAACTGCAGTTAATTTATCTTTTTTTGTATTAAGTTCTTTAATTATGTTATTGGAAACTTCTTCTACCGATCCATTTAGAATGTTTATTTTCCCGGGTTCGTTTTTATATTGATAAAGTACACCTGGACTATTCACTCCAAATTTATTAGATATAAATTCTAAGTATTTATATGCTTCGCTGCTAAATCCTTTTAAATTCAATGCATAAGTAGGAGTAACAATTTCAGGTTTCCCAGAATTTACTCTTCCAGTCCTTACAACGGTTTCCTTTTTAGATTCAACTATATCTGAATAAATTGGTTCTGTTATTACATAGTAATTAATTATCGTAGTGCCAAATGTAGCCAAATGTTGCAAAGGTTTTCTGGCTACTCGGGTTTTTTGTACAGCTTTGATTAAATCTTTTTCTGATTCAAACATGTATATTCATATTTAATATAATCATTTGAATAAATTATTCAGATTCTAACACAAAGGAGAAAAATTGTATGTTTCGGGACTTAACATAAGGTTTTTGATAAAATGGGGAAAATCTTTAAAAAATAAAAGATCATTTACAAATTCTTTTAAATCAAAATTAGAATCAAAATTTAATATTTCGATTTCAGAGATAGATGATTTGAACTCTGTTAGATTTGCTAATTTTGGAATTGTCTCTGTTTCTAATAGTTATAACACTCTCGAAAAAAGATTGAATAATATTACGGAATTTATAAATAAAACTTATTTGGAAGTTGAAATAGTTGAACTAAATAGGTTTAACTTAATTTAATAATATTTGAAAGAAATAATAACTATGGTATTCTCAAGATTACGGGGTGTGGCGCAGTTGGCTAGCGCACCAGTATGGGGTACTGGGGGTCATCGGTTCGAGTCCGGTCACCCCGATATCGGAGGTTTTAATGAAAAATATTGAAAATTATTTACCAAATTTAAAAAAAGAGCACCAATCTGATAAAATTTTAGATGATATAAGTATTTATAGAGATGAATACGGAATCCCTCATATTAAAGCAAAAAATTCTTATGATGCTTTTTTTGGACAAGGTTTTGCTACTGCTCAAGATAGATTGTGGCATATGGAATATGATCGAAAAAGAGCTTATGGCAAATTAGCTGAACTAGTTGGCGTATCTGGGCTTGTTAACGATGAATTTATGGGTAAATTAAATTTAATAAGTAATGTTAAAGATGATTTTGATCAGTTAGATAAATCTGCAAAAGAGATGTATGTAGCATATTCTGATGGAGTTAATGCTTATTTGAATTCTAAAGATACATTGCCTGTTGAATTTGATTTAACAAATTTAACTATAGATTTATGGCACCCATGGGATTCTTTGGCTGTTTTTAAAGTCAGGCATATTATGATGGGAGTTTTTGAAGGTAAAATCTGGAGAAGCTCTTTGCTTAAAGAATTTCAGATAGATAAACTTGTTAATTTGTTTAGAGGTTATGAAAAAAATAATTTGGTTATCGTTCCTCCTGAAAAGCTTTTTGATGGTGAAGAACTCGATCCTACTGAACATTTCTCTAATGCTCTTGAATATATTGATGCTTTAAGCGAAATAGATATTGGAAGCAATAGTTGGGTTGTAGGAGGAGAACACACAGTATCAGGCAAACCAATGATTGCAGGTGACCCGCACAGAGGATTGGATACACCATCTGTTTATTATCAGAATCATATTTCAAGTGATGAATTTGATGTTATAGGTTTATCATTCCCAGGATGCCCTGGCTTCCCTCATTTTGGACATAATAAAAATGTAGCTTGGTGTGTTACTCATGCAGGATCTGACTATCAGGATTTATATATTGAAAAGATCAGAAATATTAATGGAATATGGGAATATCAGTATGAAGGACAATGGGAACCTGTGATTGAAGATTCTTATGATTTGAGTGTATTAAATAGTGAAACTATGGAGATACATTCTTATAAAACAAGAAATGGTTATATATTAAGTTTCAATAATGATAATACCAAAGCTATCTCATTTAGATATTCTGCCACAGAGGAATTTAATACAGGGTTTAATGTTATCAGGCAAATGATAGATTCTAAAAACAGTGATCAAATGGAAAATAATATGAATGGTTGGGTAGATCCATGTAATAATTTTATTTTTGCAGATACTAACGGTGATTATGGCTATATTAATAGAGGTAAAGTTCCTGTAAGAAATTTATTAAATGCCTGGGTGCCAGTACCTGGATGGGATAAAAAATATGATTGGAATGGGTATGTTCCTTTTAATGAATTACCAAGAATTAAAAACCCCAAGAATGGATTTATAGTAACAGCCAACAATAAGATTCCTGATGAAGATTATCCTTTTTATTTATCATTGGATAGTGCGCCAGAATATAGGGCTAGAAGAATTACTCAAAGGATTAAAAGTCATTTAGAAAAAGGAAAATTTGATTCTAAATCAATGTTAGCAATTCATTCTGAGATTATATCTATACCTGCACAAATTTTAACTAAAGAAATAAAGAAAATTAATTTTGAAAATTTAAGTTATAGTGAACTACAGAAATATTTAATTGGTTGGGATGGGAGTATGGATAGAAATTTTGTAGCTCCAACTATATATTCAGAATTTAGATATAGGTTGAATAAGGAAATTATTTCAGGTTTATTGGATTCAGATAAAGCTGATAAAATGCTTAATGCTGGCGGTAGAGGAGCACCTGGACATTTAAGGACATTGTCAGCAAGATTTATTTCATATATTGATAGAAACAATACAGAATATTTACCTAACGGTTATGAAAATTGGACTTCATTATTTGAGCAAATTTTTATTGAATCTTGTGATTATTTAATTAATAAATATGGAAATGATATAGATTTGTGGAAATGGGAAAATGTTCATAAAACATATCCTGTACATATATTGTCAAATTTATTTCCAGAATTGTCTGATCAATTAAATCCCCCAAAATTTTCTATTAGTGGTGATGGAGATACCCCTCATAATGCCGGATATTCAAATGTATCAAGATTTGATGTAGTAGCTACTTCGGTAGCAAGGTATATGTTCGATATTGCTGATTGGAATAATAGTAGATGGATAGTTCCTTTGGGTTCGTCAGGTCATCCAGGCAGTAAAAATTATGCTGACCAAGGATACTTATGGAAAGATGATAAAGTGATCAAAATGCAATATTCTTGGGATGTAATAACAAAGAATTATCAGTTACAAATCATAAAGAAAAAATAATATTTATTTAGAATTAATTTTTAAGAGCCTGTCCTTTTAAAGTTTTTGTGTGTTTGCCTTTATCAATTACAAGATTTCCATTTACTAATACGTATTCTATACCTTCAGCAAATTGTTTGGGATTATCTTTTGTTGCTTTAGATTTAATTTTATTCAAATCAAAAATTGTTAAATCTGCTTTGAATCCGTTTTTAATTAGTCCTCTATCTGAAATACCAAGTCTTTGCGCAGGGAAAGAAGTGATTTTTCTTATCGCATATTCTAAGGACATATGCTTTTCTTCTCTTACATATTCTGAAATTATAGTTGGGAAACATCCGTATGTTCTGGGACTTGGGAAGTCTCCTAATAAGACCGCATCGCTTCCAACCATAGATAGGGGATGATTAATAAAATGAGGTATAGTATTACCGTTTGCACCTAAAGCAACATAACAAGTTTGTAGATCTTCTTCAATTAAAATTTCACATATTGTATCTATAGGATGTTGGTTTCTTGATCTTGAAATTTCTCCTACTGATAATCCTTCATATCTATGATTTTTTGGTAATTTGAAATATGTTAACCATACTTGTTCCCAACTCAATGCCCTGGGAGTAACTTCTTTTTTTAACTGAGTTCTTAATTCTTTAGATTTAAGAATTGATTTAAGAGTTTTTACGCCGCCATCTTTAGTCCAGTCTGGCAACATAATTATCAATCTTGTACTACCATAAATATATGGATAGCTATCAAATGTAACATCTAATCCTGATTCTCTGGAATCTTCAACTAATCCTAGAATTTTAGAAGAACCACCTTTTGAATATGAACTTTGATATAAATGAGTGATATGTACAGGGATATTACTTTTTTCACCTATTGTAATTGCTTCTTTGAAAGGATCTAAAAATTTATCTCCCAATTCATATCTTACATGAGTATGATAAATGCCTCCTAGACTTGTTGCTTCTTTTGATAATTCAATTAATTCATTTGTGTCAGCAAAATTACCAGGAGGATATTCTAATCCGGTAGACATTCCAAATGCCCCCTCTTCCATCGATTCTCTTAGAATAGATTTCATGTTATCTATATCTTTTCTTGAGGCTTTTTTATTTTCCCATCCTATTGTGTTTATCCTTAGTACTGAGTTACCAACCAGATAAGCAATATTTACAGCTGTTTTTTCATGAAATGCTTTTAAATATGACTCTACAGTTGGCCAAAAAACATCTTGGGATATAGTGCCATCTAATCCAGAGTTTAATTCAATGAATTCATGTAAATCTTCTTTTGATTTAAAAGGGGCATATGAATTTCCATCTACTCCAATTAATTCTGTGGTTATTCCTTGTGTTACTTTTGGTTCGTGTAATGGTTCATCTAATATTCTTAAACCGGAATGAGCATGAAAATCAATGAAACCTGGAGATAATATCATTCCATCTGCATCAATAGTTTTCTTTGAATTCAAGTTTGGTTGTTTATATTTGAATATTTCAATTTTGTTGTTTTTTATTCCAATATCTGCAAAATAACCTGGGTTTCCACTTCCGTCGACTATCATTGCATTATTTATTAAGATATCTAGCATTTTTTTTAATCAAGTATATTGTAATAGCTTTAAACTATTGATTTTGGTAGTTATAATATCAAATTATTTGATTCAATTTGAACATGGAAAATACTCTAACATTAATTGATAAATTAGAAAAGCGTTTTGATAGTTTAAGGGGGAGGCTTTGAAATTGACAAACTACATTCTAAAATTAATGCATTAAGTTCTATAACTATGTCCGATGGGTTTTGGAATGATTCTACCAAAGCGCAAAAGATTTCTAAAGAATTGGGATATTATGAATCTCAATTAAATGATATTAATAGTGTTATATCCTCCCTTCAATCATTAAAAGAATTAATTATTTTGTCTATTGATGAAAATGATAATTCATTTGAGGAAGAGATTTTAAATTCTATTGATTTATTAGAAAAGAATATTGGTAATTTAGAACTTAAAACTTTATTTGATGGTAAATATGATGTACGAAATGCTATTATTTCAATTCATGCTGGAGCAGGTGGTGTAGAGTCCCAGGACTGGGCAAGTATGATTATGAGAATGTATTTACGTTGGGCTGAAAAAATGAATATGACATCTAAAATTCTTGAAATCTCAAAAGGAGATGAAGCTGGGATAAAAAGTACCACAATTCATATTAAAGGAAATAATGTGTATGGTTTATTAAAGAGCGAGAAGGGCGTGCATAGACTTGTTAGATTATCTCCATATGATTCTGATAATGCTAGACATACATCTTTTGTGTTAGTTGAAACTTTACCTGAAATTGAATCTGATGTTGAAATAGAATTAAAATCAGATGATTTAAATATAGAATCTTTTAAAGCTGGTGGGGCAGGTGGGCAGAGTGTTCAAAAAAATTCTACCGCAATAAGAATTACACATATACCCACTGGTATTAAAGTTTCATGTCAAAATGAAAGATCGCAGGCTCAGAATAAAGAAATAGCAATGAGAATATTGCAGTCTAGATTATTATCATTGGAATTAAAGAAAAGAGAAGAGAATGAAAAGAAAATTAGAGGGCCTCATATTTCTGCTGAATGGGGTAACCAGATAAGAAGTTATGTCTTACATCCTTATAAAATGGTTAAAGACCATAGATCTGATTATGAATCATCAGATCCTGATAAAATACTAGATGGAGATATTAATGAATTTATTGATAATTATTTGAGAATGAGTAAAAATTAATAATTAATTAATAAATTATTAATAAAATAAAATTTAAATCAATTCAAACAGGAATTTAAATATGTGGATCTTGAAAAATAAATTATTATTCAAAGTTATATTTTCATCTTTGCTACTAATTTTTTTGATATCATGTTCTAGTGATTCTGAGGAAAAAAATGTTGATCAGTTCACTAATACTTCTGAAAAAGCTTCATCAGAAAATAATAAAAATAATGAATCAGAAACAAGTATTAAGAAAACAAATAAGAATATAGTATTTGCAGGCAAACAGCTTAATGTTTTATATTCTGATCCACCAACACTTGACCCTCACAGAGCTCAAGACTCTACTTCAGCTGGGATAATATTAGAGATTTATAGTGGACTTGTTTCATTGGATACAAATCTACAAATTATTCCTGATATAGCAGAATCCTGGGATATCAGTAATGATGGTATGAAATATACTTTTAAACTTAGAGATAATGCAAAATTTCATAATGGAAAAAAAATAACAGCAGAAGATTTTATTTGGTCATTTAATAGAGCTGCAAACCCCGCTACAACTTCTATTACAGCAGAAGATTACCTTGGGGATATAGTTGGTGTCAAAGATGTAATTGATGGTAAGACAGATAAAATTTCAGGTATCAAATTAATTAATGAATTAACTTTAGAAATCAATATAGATTCTCCCAAAGCATACTTTTTAGCGAAATTGACTTATCCTGTTTCTTTTGTTTTAGATTCAGAAAATGTGAAAAATAAAAATTGGACAGATTCACCTAATGGATCTGGCCCTTTTATGCTTGAGGAATATCTCATAGGGGAAAAATTATTGTTAAAAAGAAATTCAGATTGGTATAGAGAACCAGCAAAAATAGAATATGTTTCTATGAATTTGGCTGGAGGTCAAGCTATGGCTATGTATGAAAATGGTGAAATTGATTTAACTGGTGTCGGAATGGCAGATTTAGAAAGAGTTTTAGATCCATCTAGTGATTTAAATAAAGATGTAGTAATAGCACCATTAAGTTTTTCCCAATATTATATTGGCTTTAATGTACAAAAACCTCCTTTTGATGATAAATATTTTAGACAAGCTTTAGCTCATGCTATTAATAAAGAATTGATTGCAACTGAAGTATTATCTGATTTGGTTAAACCTGCTTATGGGATTTTACCTCCTGGCTTCCCTGGATACGATAAAAATATTGATGGGTTGAAATTTAATGAACAATTAGCAAAAGATATGTTGGCGAAATCAAAATATTCTAACATTAATGATTTACCAAGAATAATTTTATCTGTACCGGGTACAGGAGGAAGTTCAGGTTTAGATATTGAAGTTATAATTGAGATGTGGAAGCAAACATTAGGTATTGAAGTTGAAATTCAGCAAGTAGAATGGGCTACCTTTTTACAGATGTTAAATAAGCAAGATTTACAATTTTTTTCAGGACTTGGATGGATTGCAGACTACCCTGATCCGGAAAACTTTTTGGATATTAATTTTCATTCTACAAAATCTACAAATCATAATGGATACAAAAATGAAGAGGTAGATAAACTTTTAGAATCAGCAAGGATTGAACAGGATTTAAATAACAGAATGCAAATGTATAATAAAGCGGAAAGAATAATTGTAGATGAAGCTCCGTGGATACCTTTATGGTTTCCGGGAGATAGATATGTTTTGATAAATCAAAGAGTTAAAAATTACAAACTTACCCCAATGAGTGTTCCTAAATATTCTTTAGTTGAAATTGTTGATTAATTAATTTATTTATTTATTTATAAGTAATAATTATGTGGAAGTATATAGTAGGCAGATTAGTATGGATTCCTTTTCTGCTTATTGCAGTTGCTTTTATAACTTTTATATTAGGTAGGTTTGGCCCTGGTGACCCTGTAGAGGTAATGATGGGGACAAAATATGATCCTGTGGTAGCAGAAAGAATAAGATCTGAAATGGGTTTGGATAAGCCTGTCTTGGTTCAGTTTTACAAATATATTCAAAGTGCATCCAAAGGTGATTTTGGTGAAAGTTTGCGTTTTAGAGGCAGATCAGTTTCAAGTTTAATTGCTCCAAAAATAATAGTTTCAGCAAAATTGAGCCTTGTAGCTTTACTGATAAGTATTTCAATAGGATTGCCTTTAGGTTTTTATATAGCTCATAAGCAAGGGACATGGATAGATCCTTTGATTGTATCTTTTTCAGTTTTTTTTATGTCAATACCAATTATGATTACTATTCCTTTTTTACTGTGGATAGGATGCCTAAAAACAAGTCTAGTACCTTGTTCTGGATGGGGTGGGATATTTGATTCCAGGATAATAATACCTGCATTAGCAATGGGGATACCTGGAGTAGCCGGTATGATCAGAATAATGAGGGCTGCAACATTGGATGTATTGGGGCAGGATTATATACGAACAGCCCAATCTAAAGGACTTCATTTCTTTACAGTTAGTACTAGACATGTATTTAGGAACTCAATTATTCCTATTGTAACTATATTAGCTTTCTCATTAGCTGGGCTATTAGGAGGAGCATTTATAACTGAAACTATTATGGGAATACCTGGTATCGGAAGATTTAGTGTTGAATCTATTTTTAACAGAGATTATCCGGTAATTATGGCTATTACACTTATTGGAGCAACTGCATTTGTTATAGCTAATTTGATGGCGGATATTTCTTATTCAATAATTGATCCAAGGATAAGATACAAATGAATAAAAATATTACTCAATCAAAAGGGCATTTCATGACAGCTATGTCAAGATTGCTCAGAAAAAAAATTGCTGTATTTTGTATTGCGATACTAATAATTATTTATTTTAGTGGTATATTTGCATTTCTTATTGCTCCTTATGAATATACTGCACAAGATTATAGTAATATCAAAAAACCACCTAGTATTGAACATTGGATGGGAACTGACCGTGCAGGAAGAGATGTTTTCACCAGAGTTTTATGGGGAGTACAAAATACTGTTATTATTACATTTGTAGCAATTTTAACCGGAGGCATATTTATAGGAGTTGGCTTAGGTTTAATTTCTGGTTACAGAGGAGGGAGAGTAGACTCCTTAGTTATGAGAATAGGTGAAATTTCATCATCTTTTCCTGATATTTTACTTGTGATTATTTTAGCTGCTACTTTACGTCCTAGAATTTTGGGTTTTATACGTTACCTTGAAGATGCTTATAATATTAATGGTTTGGTGAAAACAGGGATAGTAGATTATCTTGTAATATCTTTGGCATTAGTAAGTTTTGGATGGATTGGAACTGCAAGATTAATGAGAGCTCAGGTTTTAAGTATAAAACAGAATCAATATATTGATTCTGCAAAATCTATTGGTGCCTCTACTTCAAGAATTTTATTTTTACATTTGATGCCTAATGCTATTAGCCCGCTAGTTGTTTCAATAACTATGGGTATGGGAGCACTGGTAGGAACGGAAATAATATTAAGTTGGCTTGGTTTAGGAATTCAACCTCCACGACCTAGCCTTGGACGTATGTTACTTGAAGGAGGAAGTATTAGTGTTTTAAGAGAAGAACCATGGTTGTTGATTGGCCCTGGAATAGTGGTGTTTTTACTTATTATTTGCTGGAATTTATTGGGAGATTCTTTGAGTGATGTTTTAAATCCCAGAACTAGATAATATTATTTTTTTTTAATCTGAACGGAATAAAAATAAATAGTAATGATAATAGAATTGCCACATCATTTGATTGCGACAAACCGCAACTACTGTTGTTATTTGCAATTGAAGTTTCTTTTGTTATTTGATTTTGTGATTTTGTTTCCTTTTCTTTAGTTGAGATTGAAGAATTTTCATTGTCCTCTATAACTTTTTTTGAGTTTGTAATTACTTCGTCTAGAGTATAAGGTTTTATGATTGGAGAAGTGGGGGATTTTGGTTTTTTGATGGATGTTGAAATTAATGAAGCGCCTATATGTTTTCTCCATTTATTTTCTAATTCTGTTTTGTCTAATTCGTAAGTATCAAGTATTGCATTATTTATAGATTTCCCTGATTTTAGATCTTTTATAAATTTTGTAAAGTTATCGTTACCCAAATCAGTAATTATATATTTAATAAATTGTTCTGATTGTCCGTAAAATAATAATACATCTTCTGGTTTACCAGGCGGACTTGAATATTTTGTTATATTTAATAATTTGTCTTCTGCTAATGCTTTTTCAAAAATAGAGTCTTTAACTGTATAGTGGAGATGGCTAGCATATTCTGCAAGTCCTTCATGTAGCCAAGATGGAATATAAATATATTTAGATTTAGCAGCTTTGTCTAGAAGGATATGTGTTAATTCATGAGTTGCTGTTGCTGAGGTTTGTCTGTTATCCAATACTAATACGACCCCCTCTGAAGTAAATGCTTGCCCTTCTGTAACTAAGTTTCTCATTATAGTATCACTTTTTGGTGGGAGCGATTTTGTCATATAATCATAATCGTTAAATAACATAACGCTTAAAGGATGGCTTTTTGACTCTAATCCTAATAATGGTGACATTATACCGACTGTTTCACTTATAATTTGAAGTAATTTTTCAGATCTATTTTTTACTACTGATCCATAAACTTCGGAGTAGTAAAATGTGACAGATCCTGATTTGATATTTTCCCATTTGTGGTTAGGGTCTAAATATATTGTTGTGTTTGGTTTTGTGGTTAAATTATATTCAGATTTGGTCAAAATATTAAAATGATATTCTATAAGTGATCCTTGGGGTATATATCTTTCTGATGTATTAGTTCTCCATTTTAAGTTTGCATGAAATTCATTGTTATTTTTATTTTGGGTAAATTCTAAAGGTTGAATAATGGATGCATTACCTTTGCCAGATTTAAATAATAAATTAATAGATTCTATTTGTTCTGTACTTGATCCTGATATATTGAATGTAATATCACTCGGAAAATTTATATTAATATTTGTTTTATTAATTGAAACTTTAGGATCTGCATTATCATCAGCTATTAAATCCAAAACTGGAAATAAAAATATTGATAATGATAGAAGAACAATAATTTTTTTCATTTTTTCTCAGAATTAATATATCCATGAAATATACGTTGCATTATGCTGATTAATGCTAAAAGGATAGAAATATACATAAATAAATAAAAAATATACAAATAAAATGAACCTATTATTAATGCAAGGGCAAGAGAAATAATTCTTTCGGGCCTTGTAAAGATACCTATATCTCCTTCTATACCAATAGATTCATATTTTGTTTTTATGTAACTTACCAATTGATTGGAAATTGCACTAAGAAAAATGATTAATAAAGAATTTGAATCATTAATAAAATAGATAAATAAGCCAACATATATTGCAATTTCAGATAATCTATCAATAACTGCATCAATAAATTTTCCAAAATTTGTTGTATTGTTTGTGTATCTAGCCAAAGCTCCGTCTAACAAATCAAAAATACTAGAAATGATTATTAGTATTCCTGAAATTAATAAATATCCCTGGCTTATTAAAATCATTGTAATTAATGAAAATACAAAACCAATAATCGTTATAGTGTTAGGTGATATCTTCCCCTTAGCCAGTAAGGGTATTATTGAAGAATATAATAGTTTATTAATATATAATTTCAATTTATTTCTCTGTATTTGATAATTATTCAATGACTTACGATTTCTTTATTATTTAAATTATTTTTATAAACATTAATTATTTTATCAGAAATATTGTCCCAATTGAGATTTTTGATATATGAATTACTATTTGTGATCAGTTTTTGTTTTTGATTTTTGTCATCATGTAATTTTTTAATTGATTGAGCTAATTGATTTGTATTATTAGGCTCTACAAGTAATCCATTAACATTGTTTGTAATTATTTCATTATATCCTTGAATATCTGAAGCTATAATAGCTGTATTTGCAGCCATTGCTTCTAGTAATATAATTCCGAAACTTTCTTTTTCTAAAGAAGGAGCACAAAGAATATCTGATGACTGGAGGTATTCTGCTTTGATACTTTCATTAACATATCCAGGATTAATAATTTTTATATTATTGATATTAAGATTAGATATTTTGTTGCCTAGTATAATTAGCCTAATAGGAAAATCAAATGTATATTTTTTTAAGGTTTTAATAAGAGTATTTAATCCTTTTCTATGATCGTTTCTTCCAATAAAAATTATGTTTAATTTATTGTCTTTAATTTTATCAATTTTTTTAGCTTTATTAAAAAACTCTGCATTGACTCCGTTGGGGATTATTTCATAAACGTGTTGGAAATATGTATTTATAAAATTTTCAGCAGTTTTTGATACAGCTATTCGTGCATCTATTTTTTTGTCTAGTGGTTTGAATATTTTGTTTAATCCAAATTTATATAAATTCGTACCTTGATTTGAATGGAACGTTGCTATGTTTTTAGATTGAGAGTGTAGTAAAAAACTGATTGGTAAAGATCCTGCAAAAGGTTCGTGTAAGTGTATAATGTCTGGTTTATAGTTAGAAATTATACTTTTTACTTGTTTATTTATAAAAGGAGATAAAGTGATATTCGCTTTGGATCCGGCACTATTTATCTTGAATGTTTTTCCTATTTGATAATGATTCTTTCGATCATAGGTATTAGTTTTACTTTCCGGTGTTACAAGAATATGTTGAATTTTTTTGTTTTTTAATTGCTGAGTTAAATTAAAAACGTGATTCCAAACACCTCCGGGGTTATCAATTCCATAAGAGCAAACAACACAAATTTTCATGTATTTTTAAGGATTTTCTGTAGAAGATTCAATAAACTTTTCTAGCAAATTTCTTGCTTCATTATCTGTAAATTGTGTAGGTGGCGATTTCATAAAGTAACTTGAAGGGGCATCGATTGCTCCTGCCATTCCTTTATCCATAGCTATTTTACAGCACCTGACTGCATCAATAACGACTCCTGCGGAATTTGGACTATCCCATACTTCAAGTTTTAATTCAATATTTAATGGGACATCTCCAAAACTATTTCCTTCTAATCGAATATATGCCCACTTTCTATCTGATAACCATGGAACATGATCGCTTGGACCTATATGAATGTTTTTGCTATTTATTTCATGGTCAATTTGGGAAGTTACTGATTGCGTTTTTGATATTTTTTTAGATTTTAAACGGTCTCTTTCAAGCATGTTTAAGAAATCAGTATTTCCTCCAAAGTTAAGTTGGTATGAATTTTCTAATTCAACACCACGATCCATAAATAACCTGCTTAATACTCTATGCACAATAGTTGCCCCCACCTGTGATTTGATGTCATCACCTATTATAGGAACTCCGGCATCTTCAAATCGTTTTTGCCAATATCCATTTGGGCTTGATGCTATAAATACTGGAATGCAATTTATAAATCCACATTCTGCTTTGAGGATTTGTTCTACATACCATTTTGTAGCTTCCTCTGATCCAACCGGGAGATAACTAATAACTACATCAGTTTTAGTTTCTTTTAAAACTTTAATAATATCTACTGTTGAAGAGTCGTGCTTTTCAATAATTTCTCCCAAGTATTGCCCAATACCATCATGCGTCATACCTCTTTGAACAGGAACATTTAATTTTGGTACATCTTGAAATTTTATTGTATTATTTGGTTCGGAAAATATAGCTTCTGAAAGGTCTTTTCCTACTTTGTTTTTATCTACATCAAAAGCGGCAGAAAATTCTATATCTCCTATATGATATTTTCCAAGTAATGGATGCATTATTCCTGGGATTTTATCATTTTCCTTTGCGTTCTTGTATTTTATTACACCTTGTACTAGGGATGATGCGCAATTTCCAACACCAATTATAGCTACTCTAACTTTACTCAAAATATTCCTTTAAAGAAGATAGTTAAACAAGATCAAAATTGTAACATCTCAATATGATGATTTCAATAGTAATTTTGTAAGGATATATTTAGATTATATTCTTTAGATATAAAAAAATTTTATATAATTTCGTCAGCAGAAATTAGTTGAAATTTAAATGAATCAAAATTTTGTAATTTTTCAAGACGATTTTTATCTCCAACTATAATTGTTGAAAAGTCATCTAGTGATTCGAAATTTTTACTGATATATTGGTATATTTGATTTGAGTCAATTTTATTTATATTTTTGACATATTGATTGTAAAAAACTTTTGATTGGTTGGCGCTAATTAACCAATTTAACATTTTCAATGCTGAGGTATGTGTTTCAAAATTATTTAAATATTCTTGCTTTAATGAATATTTTGCATTACTTAACTCTTCATTTGAAATTTTATTATCATTAAACAATCCTCTTACTTCATTATTTATTTCATCTATCGATTCTTTTGTTTTCGATGAATTTACTGAACCTCCCCCTATTAATAAAGGTGGGTTAGTATTCCATTGTATGTTTGAGCCAAAACCATATGAATAACCTTTATCCTCTCTTAAACAGACATTCAGTCTTGACATAAAAGAACCTCCAAGAATTTCATTGAATAAATCTCCGGAAATAATATCGGTAGAATTTGAAACAGTAAGATGTTTCCCAAATAATATTGCACTTTGTGGATTATTTGTGTTTGTATAAATTAAATAATTTTTCTTCTCAGGAATACTGAAATCTAAACTTTGGTTTGAAATATTTTTTTCAGTTTTAAGTGTATCTAATAATTTATATAATTTTTCATCATTATTGATATTTATAATTGAAATTTTAGTATCTTCAGAGAAAATTAATATTTTTGTAAATATGTTTTTAATGTTATCAAATTCATAAGCCTCAATACTTGATATATTCCCGTATGATGTAAAAGAATCTATTGAGTCTTTTGAATATATTGATTTAGCTAATCCTTTTTGAGCCAGATACATTGGATTACCTTTGCTTTGAACAATTTCACCGGCTCTTTGTTTTTTTAATCGAACAAATTCTTTTTCAGAAAAATATGGGTTTAATATAGAATTGATGATTAAATTAAGAGGTTTTTCCCAATTATCTGAAGTGGATTGAAATCCTATTGTAATAAAATTATTATCACTAGAATAAATAGGATCAGCTCCCAAATTTTCAATTTTTTCATATAAAGAATAATTATTTAAATCTTTTTGTTCAAATAACATTTTAATAACAAAACTAATTGCGCCAGGCGGTATTAGTGATGTTGATTTTTCGTTCACCTTATTTATAAATAATATTGTGAATAAGTCTGTTGAAGGCTTGTGAATAGATAAAACATTTATTTTATTGCTTAATCTTTCATTAGATATGTTGGGTAAATTAAATGTGTTTTTTAATATAGAAGGTTTTGGTAAATTATGCATAATAATTATTTTTTAATTTTGTAGTGTAAATGTAAATGAGGATTTTGTAATAAGTATTTTGATGCATTAATTACATCTTGTTTTACTACTTTATTGTATCGATCAAGTATGTTATTTATTTTATCAGGGTTTTCTCCATAAATATTAAAATAATTCATCATATCAGCTATTCCTCCAAAGCCACCTGATTTTTCTAATTGCCTATTAATACTTAGTTTGTATTTGTTTTTAGCAAGATTTATTTCTTCATCAGATATATTTCCTGAATAAATATTGTTTATTTCATCAATTGTTATTTTATATATTTCCTCAAAATTTATTTCTTGTTTTATATTGATTGAGATATCAAATTCTCCTGCTAGTTCACTTGAATAATGAGAAACTCCCAAGCTTTGGGCTAATTGTGTTTTGGCTATTAATTTTTGATATAATCTGCTGCCTAATCCATCTCCCAAAATTGTAGATAAGATATCTAATTCAGGTTCATTTTTACTAAATATATGAGAATTGGAAGGCCATCTAATAATTAGTTTTGGTAAAGTGGCTGGACTTTCACCAATCATTTCATGAAATTTAGTGGTTTTAAGAGAACTGATTAAAGGTTTATTTTTCTTGGAATTAATTTTATTTGTTTTTATATTTCCAAAGTATTTTTCAAGCCATTGTATAGTTTGCTTAGAATTGAAATTTCCTGAAATTGCAAGACTTGCATTTGATGGTACATAATAATTCTGATGAAATTTTATTGTCTCGGATAATTTAGCTTTTTGAATATCAGATTCATATCCAATAGTTTGCCAATTATATGGGTGAGGTTTTGGAAAAATTATATCTTGTATAAGTTCTTCACTATCTCCATATGGTGAATTTTCGTAATTTTGCTTTCTTTCCTGAATAACAATTTTCTTTTCTTTTTCCAATTTTGTTTCTGTGAGAACTTCTGTTAAGAATCCCATACGGTCTGCTTCCATAAATATTACTCTTTCCAGATACTCGGGACTTATATTTTCCCAATAATTTGTTCTGTCTGGATTTGTAGAACCATTGATCCCCGTACTTATAGGTTCAACTATTGAGAACCAATTGGTATTGCAATTCTTAGAACCTTCAAACATTAGATGTTCAAACAGGTGGGCAAAACCCGTCATACCTGGTTTTTCATTTTTGGAACCAACGTGATACCAGATATTTAATGCTACATATCCTTTGGTATTGTCTTTATTGAGAATACATTGTAAGCCGTTAGAAAGTGTGATTTTAGATACTGAATGCTCTTTTTTGTTCATTAATTTGTTTCCAAATGAGATTTTATAGTATTAAAGTTTTGATTCCAAGGTACTTCAGATGATAAAATTTATAGTATAGTTGTGAAACACATTTTAAAATAATTGAAAATGAGGTATTAGATGAAGAAAAATAAATCCAGATTACCAAGAAATGGGTTTGTATATTTGATTATTATTTCTACTGTTTTTGCAGTTATTTTATCAACTGTTAATAATCCTTTTAATATGAGTAATGAGATATCTGTCACTGAAACTCTAGAAATGATTCAGGAAGGAAGTATTCAGGAAATTCTTATTGAAGGAGATAAACTTAATATTACAGCTAAAGATGGTAGCAAACTTGTATCATCTAAGGAATCTGGCTCTGATTTGATTGAACTAATGAGAAACTCTGGCATAGATCCCTTGCAAACGGATGTTAATATTATAGTTAAAGGAAGGAGTGGGTGGGGAACTGCAATCGGATTACTATTTAACTTTTTGCCAATTATATTTTTTGCAGGTTTAATTTTATTTATGATGCGACAAGCTCAAGGTGGCGCTAATCAAACTTTTGGCTTTGGAAAGAGCAAGGCTCGTAAATTTACAGAAAATAAAACAGGAATTACATTTAAAGATGTTGCAGGAGTAGAAGAAGCTAAAATTGAATTGTCAGAGATAGTTGAGTTTTTGAAAGAACCTGATAAATTTCGAAAACTTGGAGCTAAAGTTCCTAAAGGTGTACTTTTAGTAGGGCCTCCCGGTACAGGTAAAACTTTACTTGCAAAAGCTGTTGCTGGCGAAGCTAATGTACCCTTTTATTCTATCAGTGGGAGCGAGTTTGTTGAAATGTTTGTTGGTGTAGGAGCTTCAAGGGTAAGAGATTTATTTGGACAAGCTAAAGCAAATGCTCCATGTATTATATTTATAGATGAAATTGATGCTGTTGGTAGACACAGAGGTTCAGGTTTAGGAGGAGGGCATGATGAGAGAGAGCAAACTTTAAATCAGATTTTAGTTGAAATGGATGGATTTGAATCAGGAGGCTTTAACATAATAATTATTGCTGCTACAAACAGGCCGGATATTTTGGACCCGGCTTTGTTAAGACCAGGGCGTTTTGATAGACGGGTTGTTTTAGATGTTCCGGACATGAAAAGTAGAACTGAAATATTAAAAGTTCATTCAAAGGGCAAACCTTTGGCTGATGGAGTGGATTTATCTAAACTTTCAGAGCAAACTCCGGGATTTAGTGGAGCAGATTTGGCAAATTTAATGAATGAATCTGCAATATTAGCTGCGAGAAGAGAAAAAAATAAAATAGATCATGATGATTTTGCTGAATCGATTGATCGTGTTATAGCTGGGCCTGCAAAAAAGAATAGAGTATTAAGTGATAAAACAATAAAAGTAACAGCATGTCATGAAGTAGGACATGCATTGTGTGGCCATTTGATTCCTGAAGCTGATGCTCCGGTAAAAATATCTATAATTTCTAGAGGACACATGGGAGGTTATACCAGATTTTTACCTGATGACGAGACTGCATTACAGACAAAAAACCAACTTGAGGCAAGAATAGTAGTAGCTTTAGGAGGAAGGGCAGCAGAAGAAGTTGTATTAGGTGAAATTACTACAGGTGCTAGTAATGATATGGAACAGGCGACTCATATTGCTCGTACGATGATAATGAAATATGGTATGAGCGATTCATTGGGACCAAGAACATTAGGCAAGAGAGAAGAAACTGTATTTTTAGGTAGAGAAGTTTCAGAACAAAAAGATTATAGTGAAAAACTAGCAGGAGTGATTGACGAAGAGGTTAGAGAAGTAATATTAAAAGCTTATGAAAGATCAAAATATTTAATAAAAAATAATATTAAAACTCTTAATAATGTTGTTGATTATTTGATTGTTCATGAAACAATTGAAGGTGAAAAATTAGACACTTTGTTATCAACATCATAATTCATTGATAAATTTATAATTATATGAAAGCAAGAAATGATTTATGGGTATGGATAGATTTAGAAATGACAGGTTTGGATTTATCTAAATGTGTCATTGTAGAAATTGCTACAGTTATTACAGATAAATCATTGAATATTATTGCAGAAGGCCCGGACATTGTAATAAAGCGATCAAAAGCAGACATGACAAAAATGGAGGAATGGCCAAAGAAAATGCACGAAAAATCCGGATTGTTAAGTTCAATTGAAACTTCAAATATAAAATTAAAAGAAGCTGAGAAAATCACTTTAGATTTTATTTCTAAGTATGTTGAAAAAAACTCATCACCTTTATGTGGAAATACCATTTATCAAGATCGAATGTTTTTAAAGAAAGAAATGCAAAAATTAGAAGAATTTTTGCATTATAGAAATCTAGACGTAAGCACATTAAAAGAATTATATAAATCATGGAAAGGTGATATTGGAAATTTACCTGTTAAAAAATCTAATCATAGAGCAATGACAGATATTCTTGAAAGTATAGATGAAATGAGGTGGTATAAGGAAAACTTTTTACGTTTTTAGTTTGTAGACTGGAACAGGCTTCATTTTGTGTATGTTTGGAGTTCTTATAGAAATATATTGTTTTAATAATTTTTTTTCATCTGAATCTAAGTTTGCATTCTCTTTTTGTTCAGAAATCATCATAGCATGCTCTAATTTTTTGTAATTAAGACCTTTAAGCTGGTCTTCATCAGTTCTGCCATCATCCCACAATCCATCTGTTGGTTTTGCGTTAATTATTTTTTTGTTTATATTTAACTTTTTAGCCATATCCCATACTTGAGTTTTTAAACAATCTCCAATTGGGGAAATATCTACTCCGCCATCCCCGTATTTAGTATAAAAACCCACCCCAAAATCTTCTACTTTATTTCCAGTTCCAACTACTAGCCCATTTGTACTGCCAGCAATCTGATATAAAGTTAACATTCTTAATCTAGATCTTGTATTAGCAAATGAGTGTAAATTGTCGTATTTGTACTTAGTGAAAATATTTTGAATATTATTGAAAGTATCTGTTAGATCAATAATTTGATGATTTACATTATTAAATTTTTTTTCTAACCATTTCCCATGCTGTAAACTAAGATCATGTTGTTTTGTGATTTGTTTGATTGGCATAGATACAACAATTGTATTTATATTGGTTTTAGCACACAAAGTTGATACAACTGATGAATCTACTCCTCCTGAAATACCTATAACCAAGGTTGAAAATTTATTGGTTGTAGCATAATCTTCAATCCAATTTATAATATTGGGAATTAAGTCTTTAATCAAATTAGTCATAACTTTTTGGTAAATAATTCAATTCTGTTTAGTGCTTCAGTAATATTTTGCTTTGAATTTGCAAATGATAATCTAATATACCCTTTGCCTTCTTCTCCAAATGATTCTCCAGATAAAGTAGCTACTCCATTTTCATTCAACAGTCTGTCAGCAAATTCTTTACTACTTATTCCGGTTTTGGTTATATTTGGAAAAACATAGAATGCTCCAGAGGGTGTAGGGCAGGTTATGTTCTGAATTGCATTTAATCCTTTAACGATTAAATCTCTTCTAGATTTGAATTCCTCTACCATTAATTTAACACTTTCTTGAGAACCTTTTAGAGCTTCTATCGCTGCTATCTGTGTAAAGCTTGCTGTGCATGAATTACTGTTGGTTACAAGTTTAGTTATCGGATCAACTAAACTTGCAGGAAATATACCATAACCTATTCTCCATCCTGTCATAGAATAAGATTTTGAAAAACCATCTAAGATAATTATCTTTTCTTTTAATTTTGTATAATTTGAAATACTTTCATGTGATCCTTCATATAAAAATTGAGAATATATTTCATCTGCAAGAATTGTTATATTTTTATCTTCTAATAATTCTGATATTTTTTGCATAGATTCACTGTCTATAGCGCTGCCACATGGATTGTTTGGAGAATTAATAATAATTAATTTGGTTTTATCTGTGATTAATTTTTCTAATTTATTTATATCAAAATTATAATCTAATTTTTCTTCTAGCTTGAGAGGTACTGGTACACCACCAACAAAATTTATCATTGATTCATAGATAGGAAATCCTGGATTTGGGTATAAAACTTCATCCCCTGGATTGATAAGAGCTAAAATTGTATAAAACATTATTGGTTTTCCACCAGAAGTTACAATTACTTGATCAGTGTCAAAATCATGTTTTCGTATATTTTTTGAGTATTTTTTTATTTCTTCTTTTAATTCTTCGTATCCAGCCGAAGGATTATAATGAGTATATCCATTATCTAATGCTGATTTACCTGCATCTATGATATTTTCTGGTGTATCAAAATCAGGTTCTCCGATTTGTAAGTGAATTATATCGTTTCCTTGTGCTTCTAACTTTTTTGCCTTAGCCAAAACTTCAAATGCTGTTTCTGTACCTAATTTTGACATTCTGTTTGCTAGTTCAATCATATGATTCTCCATAATCATTTATGAATAAATTATAGCATTATCAGATGATACAATATATCTGGAGGATAAATATGGAATTATTTTTAGCTACACCGAGAGGATTTTGCGCAGGTGTTGTTAGGGCAATTGAAATTGTTGAAAGAGCTTTGGATTTATATGGCACTCCTATATACGTGAAACATGAAATAGTACACAATAAATACGTTGTAAATGATTTGGCAAAAAAAGGAGCTATTACTCTTAAGGATATTAATGAAGCTCCAATTGGTGGAACAGTTATTTTTTCAGCACATGGTTCTCCTCCAAAAGATTATGAAATTGCCAAATCAAAAAACCTTAAAATTATAGATGCTACTTGTCCCTTGGTGACTAAAGTTCATAATGAAGCAAAAAAATATAATGATAAGAAAATAATTCTTATTGGACATAAAGGACATCAAGAAGTTATTGGTACTACAGGACAGGCAGATATGTATGTTTATGATGATAGAGAGGATAATATTTTACCTAAGTATGATTCAGATGAAGAATTAGTTGTTTTGTCTCAAACAACTTTGTCGGTTGAAGATACTAATAAAGTAGCTAATCAAATTAAAAACCAATACAAAAATGCAATTATCAGAAATGATATATGTTATGCAGTTTCTAATAGGCAAAATGCTGTTAAAGAGCTTGTTGAATTGGTTGATTTGATTATTGTTATAGGTTCTATAAATAGTTCTAATTGTGTCAGATTAAAAGAAGTTGCAGAATCATATGGTACTAAAGCTGTGCTTGCGAATTCTCCCGATGAAATTGAAGAAGATAATTTTTACGGATTATTAAATATAGGCATAACCTCAGGAGCTTCAACCCCTGAAATATTAGTAGATAATTTTATAAATTTTTTAAAACCATCGAAGATTAATATTATTGGAACTGACGAGAGAGATATTAATTTTACTTTACCCGTGGAGTTGCAGTAATGGAAATTAATATATTGAGTTTATCTGATGGTGCAAAAATTGCAAAAGGAATTACAGTCATAATAGATGTATACAGAGCTTTTACTACACAATCGTTTGCTTTTGAAAATGGAGTTAAAGATATATTAAATGTTTCAGATATCGAACAGGCTTTGGATATGAAAGAAAATGGTTTTGGTGATTTTTGCATGGGAGAAATTGGAGGTATAAGACCTG
>VFGQ01000116.1 GCA_009391605.1 SAR202 cluster bacterium | reverse complement strand
CCAGATTATTCAAAGAGATAGATATGCAGATTTCATTTCAACACTAGCTATCTGCGGTGGGTCTCTAGAAAAATTTGCAACTGAAATAAGATCCTTGCAAAGAACTGAAATTAGTGAATTACAGGAGCCATTTGGCGAATTGCAAACAGGATCATCTTCTATGCCACACAAAAAAAACCCAGACGTAAGTGAAAGAATATGTGGATTATCAAGAGTTCTAAGAGGAAACAGTATCATAGCATTGGAAAATATATCTCTATGGGGAGAAAGAGATATAAGTCATTCATCTGCAGAAAGAATCATACTACCTGATTCATGTTTCACAATTAATTATATGCTCCACAAATTTATTGAAATAATGGAAGGTCTAATAATAAATAAAAATAAGATGATAGATAATATAAACTTATCAAAAGGCGTGATTTACTCTCAAAGATTAATGCTTACTCTTATATCTTCAGGAATGATAAGAGAAAAAGCTTATAGAATAGTTCAAGAAAGCTCAAACAAAGCTTGGAATGAAGGGATTGAATTACAAGAACTCATATCTAAAAATAAAGAAGTAACTGCAGTTCTTGATAATAAAGAAATTCAAAAAGTTTTTGATATAAATTATTATTTAAAAAATATTGACTATAAATTCAAACAGTCAAAATTAATAAAGGAATGAAATTTGAGTAATACAATAAATTCAATAACTGAAACCAATCTTGGTAATATTTGGCATAGAGGAAAAGTCAGAGATACATATGAAATAAACAATAACCAATTATTAATGATATCAACTGACCGTATCTCATCATTTGATGTGGTATTAAATGATCCTATCCCTGGTAAAGGTATTATTTTAACTGAAATGTCTAAATTTTGGTTTTCAAAACTGTCTGATGTCGTTAATAATCATTTTGATAGAAACCCAACAACAAATGATTTAAAAGGAATATCCGAAGACGAATTATCCAGAGGAATAATAGCAAATAAAGCAACCAGAATTGATATTGAGTGCGTTGTTAGAGGATATCTTGCAGGTAGTGGATTAAAAGAATACCAATCAAATCAAACAGTTTGTGGAATAAAACTTCCATCAGGATTAGTTGAAAGTTCGAAACTAAATGAACCTATATTTACTCCCTCTACAAAAGCAGAAGTCGGGCATGATGAAAATATTACATTTGAACAAATGTGTGATTTAGTAGGAGCAGATTTATCCGAAAAATTAAAAGAAATTTCTTTAAATTTATATAATATGGCTAGTGAATATGCTCTAACAAAAAATATAATTATTGCAGATACCAAATTTGAATTTGGATTTATAAATAATGAAATAACATTAATAGATGAGATACTCACTCCTGATTCAAGTAGATTCTGGGATGTCAATGATTATACCCCTGGGAAATCGCAGGATAGTTATGATAAACAAATTGTAAGAGATTGGCTTGAAACAACAGACTGGAACAAAGAACCACCCTCTCCTAATCTTCCAAAAAAAATAATTGACAAAACATATATACGATACAAAGAAGCTTTAGAAACTTTAACGAATTAATGGAAAATATAATTGAATAAAAATACAAAAAGATATAAAAAGAATATCCAAAAAAGAATAAATAGAGAAAAAAAGCAGAAAACAAAAAAAATTAGAAGAATTTTGGCTTTTTCAAGTATTAGTGCAATAGGACTGTTATTTATTTTAGGATTAGTCCTTCCAGGCTTACCTTTGAAATTTTGGAATAATGATATCCCAGAAGGAGATTGGGAATATGTAAGTAATATGGGTTGGGGGATTTTGCCAAATATTGATGTTCCTCATGATCCATACACAAGTAAACCTGCTACATCTGGACCTTTTTTAGATGAAAAATGGGGTTGCCCTGTAAGATGGGGTTATCATGATGATGTATTCGCAGACGAATGTACATTAAGCAATCTTGCCAGGGGTGGAATAATGATTCATTATAAAAATGGTGCTCCACAAGAAGTTATTGATCAACTCAAAAATTCATTTCTAGGTGCAAATGTGAGTGAAGTAACAATTGCCCCTTACAATGATATGGATAATTTAATTACCCTAACAGCTTGGAATTATATTGATAGATTAAATGTATTTGATAAAGAAAGAATTTGGAAATTTATTGATATGTTTTTAAATAATCCATCATTATCTCCATTTTATGCCAAAGATGGACATTTAGATTAAACTATGAAAAAATTCTCGGTAAAAATTCAAATTACTCCTAAAAAAACTGTAAATGATCCACGAGGTACACAGGTATTGAATGGGCTTAAAAATCTTGGCTACGATCAAGTTGAAAATGTATCTGTTGGGAAATATATAGAATTAACCATTAATGCAAAAAACGAAAAGGAATGTGAATCAAAGGTTAATGAAGCTTGTGAACAATTCTTAGCTAATCCGTTGATAGAAGAATATACAATAAAAATTAAAAGTATATAACTTAATGTTAACTAAAGAATTAGATAAACAAATATCTAAAATTAACAGAATAAAATTCGCTAATTTACCTACTCCGCTACACGAATGCCCTACTCTTTCTAAAGTTTTAAATGTCAAAGAACTATTTATTAAAAGAGAAGATCTAACAGGATTAGCATTTGGAGGGAATAAAGTACGCCATTTAGAATTTAGATTCGGATATATAAAAAAAAATAATTTTGACATTATAGTAAATGCTAATATGGGAGTTTCAAATAATGCAAGGTTATGGGCAGCTGCAGCTAATCTAAATAATATAAAACTTGTGAATATCATGAGTAAAGAATTGAAAACTGAAATTCAAGGAAATCACTTACTAAATCATCTTATGAATATAAAAATTATTTACTCAGATACAACAAATGAACAAATCCTACATCAGGAAGCAATCGCTTATGGTAACAAACTAAAAAAACTAGGTTATAAACCGTATATTACAGTTGCCGAACAATATAACGAGGTGGCTGCTATAATATCTTACCTAAATACAGCTTTGGAATTAAATAACCAATTTCAAAAATTAGGTTTAAAAAAAATTCATATCTTTCAAGCTTCGGGTTCATCATATCTTGGATTAGCATTAGCAAAAAAAATTCTTAATTTCACGCATTGGAAAATAACTGGTATTGGGCCAAGACTACAACCAAGAATGAGGAA
>VFGQ01000013.1 GCA_009391605.1 SAR202 cluster bacterium | reverse complement strand
TATTCTATGATCACATGGGGAGGAATGATTTTATTTGGAAAAAATACTTGGCTTTGTTACGGAGAAACTTTTACAATAGTTTTTGGCTTTTTCGCCAAATTCGCACCCATTCAATCACGAGTATTAACAAAATCTACTAATAATACTATTACTAAAACTAAGCAAATTAATTTAAAAGAAATATACCTTTGTATTTTTGGATCTGAATTACTTAATATAAAGAAAATATCAATTTCTGAAACACTACTAGTAATACTATTATTAGCAACAGTTACATTTGATGGATTTACAGGTACTTTGATATGGATAAATTTTCAAAATTACATTACACAATTTATCCCTAATATAATGTTAATTAACACAATTGGACTTCTTTTTTCAGTATTAATTTTTATTGGTATTTATTTCTACTTTTGTGTATTAATGATGATAGCAAGCGAGAATAATTTAAAGACTACAGATATAGCAAAATCTTTTGTTTATACATTAATACCTATAGCTTTAGCATACCATATAGCTCATTTCTTACTCTTCCTACTTATTCAAGGTCAATTAATATTCGCTTTAATTTCCGATCCTTTTGGTTTCGATTGGAATCTTTTTGGAACTACAAATTATAAAATAAATTTTATGCTTGTCAGTTCTAATTTTTATTGGATTACATCTGTGATTTCTATACTTATTGGACATATAATCGCTGTTTTCTTATCTCATACTATAGCTCTCAGATTAATCAAATCTCATAAATATGCTATACGTAGTCAATATCCAATGCTTATATTGATGGTTGGATACACTATAGCTAGTTTATGGATTATTACTCAACCCATGTATAATTAAAATAGAATAAAATTCAATTATTTGCTTTAATAAATTATACGAAAAAGGGTTTATGCATGGTTAAAGTAGTTCGTGGAATTAGGGAAGCTAAAGAAGAAATCTTAAATATCAGAAAAAGACAATTGGAATCATCGAATGAACAAACATTTGTTACAACAGTGACTAAAATTATAAATAATGTAAAAGATTTGGGTGATCAAGCTTTAATTAATTATACAAAAGATTTTGATAATATAACTTTGGAAAATATTCTTATTCCTCAAAAAGTATTAAAAGATAATTGGGATAATCTTGATGAAAATTTGAAAAATTCCTTAATGTTAGCATCTAAGAGAATAAGAGAATATCATAAAATTTCAAAACCTAAGGAATGGTATGATAAGAAAAATCAATATGGTGTCAAAAATATCCCAGTTGAAAAAGCTGGCGTATATATCCCTGGAGGGAATGCCCCATTGTTATCCACTGTATTAATGACTGTTATTCCTGCTAAAGTTGCTGGGGTTTCAGAAGTTTTTGTATGTACACCGCCAAGTTTTCATGGCCTGCCACACCCTTTTATATTAGCTGCATGTTATCTGGCAAAAGTAGATAAAGTTTATGCTATAGGAGGTGCCCAAAGCATAGCTGCTATGGCATATGGTACACAAACGGTAGAAAAAGTAGATATTATTTGCGGCCCAGGTAATAAATGGGTAACTGAAGCTAAAAGACAGTTATTTGGAAAAGTGGGCATTGATGGGTTATATGGACCTACTGAGAGTTTTATTATAGGAGATGATACTGCTATACCTGAATTTTGTGCTGTGGATTTTGTTTCTCAAGCTGAACATGATATTTCTTCTGTTCCTTTGTTTTGTACTAATTCTGAGAAATTATTATATAAAGTCAAAAAATTAATACCTGATTATTTAAATATCAACAATAAAGATATTGCTGAAAGTGTCATTAAAAATAATGGATTATTAATACTAGTGGATGATATTAAAGATAGCATATTATTAGTTAATACTTTTGCCCCAGAGCATGTGAGTGTAATGACAAATATCAATAATGAAATTTTAGATGGATTGAAAAATGTAGGAGTAATCTTTTTAGGGTCATATTCCCATCATGTACTTGGAGATTATATTGCTGGGCCAAGTCATACCATGCCAACAGGAGGAACTGCAAGTTTTAGTTCTGGATTAGGGGTTGATACATTTATTAAATTCGTTCCGTATGTAAATATCGGTAAACATGAAGCTCTTGAATTATCATATTCAGCTAGTATTATAGGTAAAGCAGAGTTAATGGAAGGACATTCAAATTCTGCTTTAGAAAGAATAAACAAACAGATAGATTAACAACGAAGTTAATAAAATATTAATAGCCGAATTACTTTCTAATTAATTGTCCCTTTTGTGGATGGTATTGAAGTTCTTCTTGGATCTATTTCCAAAGCTTTTTTTAATGATATACCTAATGATTTAAATATAGCTTCTGAAATATGATGGTTATTTACACCTTCAATTATTGTTGTGAAAATATTACATTTTGATTCTCTACTGAAAGTTTCAAGAAAATGAGAAATTAGCGAACCACTAAGTTGCCCTAAGTCTGAGTCACCAATATATCCGGATAATTTAAAATACCCTCTTCCTCCAAAATCAATTACATTTCTAACTAAAGTTTCATCAAGAGGAACATATGAATGGCTAGTTCTTACAATTCCCTTTCCATCTCCAATACATTTAGAGAATGATTGCCCAATAATTATTGCTACATCCTCTACTATATGATGCCAGCCAAGACCTTTATCACCTTTCATTACATCCACATTCAAATCTATCAAACCATGTTTAGATAATTGAGCTAGCAAATGATCAAACATTTCATTTCCTGTATTGATTGCCGAATCACCTTTTCCATCTAAGTTCAAATAGACTTCAATATTTGTTTCTTTTGTCCCTCTTTTGTGTTTTATATCTCTTTTTAACATTTTTTTTATTAATTATTAATATTATTGTATTTAAGAATTGAAATATAATTGATCATTGGCTTACTTTATTCATACTCTAAAACATTTTTTTGAAAACATCAATTGTCAAATTTTCATCTGTAAAATAAAAAAAGAGTGTTGTGAAATTAGGCACGATTTATCCTGTAAGTAATTTTTCTATATCAGTTGTTCCATCAAAAACCAATTTATTTTGGACTATAGTAATACCTTCTGCATTAAGTTTATCCATTATTTCAATAGCATCGCTCAACAACTCATTTGAAACGACAACTGTTACGGAAAACCAATTACGTTCATCTCTTGAGTAGACCTTGGCTATTGTTGGCCCAATAATACCTTTAATACTGCTATGTTGATTTAACATTTTAAATAATTGATTCTCATTTTCAGATTCAATATTAAATATAATAGTATTGTAAAGTTTAGAATTCATATGACCTAAAATAAAATATAATAATTTTTTGGCAGAATTAAATTTATCCTTATAATTAGAAAGCGTAACTGGGTTAGAGATCAAAGTTGCCTCAGAAAACAATATATAACCATCATCTAATATTTTAAGGTTATTTTCTCTAATTGTAGTTCCGGTAGAACTTATATCTACAATGATATCTGCAATACCTGTTTGAGGGGCACTTTCTACGGCACCATTAGTTGAGATAATTTCATATAATTTCATATGATGTTCAGACAAATAATTTTGAGTTTGTAATGGATATTTAGTAGCAATTCTTAATTTATTTGTATTAGAATATGCAACTAAATCTGACATATTATTAATATCATTCCAAGATTGTGGAACTGCAATTACTAAATCACAATTTCCATATCCTAGTTTTTCAATTAAGGTTTTAGTTTTATTGTTTTGAATATTTTCCAGATATCTGTCTAGTCCTAGAACTCCGATATCAGCGATTTTATTACTAATTGATTTAGGTACATCTGATTGCCTTTGAAATATTATTTTTATATTTTTATCAAAAGTAGTTGTACCAGAATAAGCACGTAAACTTGATCTTTTTATTGGTATTCCAGCACTATTAAAAAAATCAATCGTTGATTGATATAATGGGCCACTTGATGGTAAGGCTATATTTAACATAGTAATGATTAAGTATAATTGTAGTTATAGTTATATAAAATAATCTTTAATTATATATGATTAGTCAATATTTCATGATAATAAAAAAAGAGTATGAAATAATATATTTTAATTTAATATAAAGGAAAAATAATTTGAAAATTCACATAATTGACTATGATGCTGGTAATATTGAAAGTATTAGAAATGCATTGAAAAAAATTGGATGTGAACCGGTAACAACGAACAATTCAAAAGAATTATTTAAAGCAAAAGCTATCATATTCCCCGGGCAAGGATCTTTTCCTGAAGCTATGAAAAAATTGAATAAAAATGGTATAGATAAAATATTAATTGAACTAATAAATAATAAAATGCCATTTATTGGTATATGCCTTGGATTACAATTGATGTTTACAAAATCAGAAGAAGGGGAATGTAAGGGATTAAATTTATTTAAAGGAACTGTTCCTAAAATACCAGATTCTGTAAAAGTTCCTCACATTGGTTGGAATAAAGTAAACTTTAATAAAAGTCATCCAATCTTCAATGGTATTCCTGATAATTCTTATTTTTATTTTATACATAGTTATTATGTGAATCCTGATAATCCATATAATATTATTGCCCAAACAAACTATGGACTTGAATTTTGCTCAGCTTATGCATATGAAAATTATGTTGGTTTACAATTCCATCCAGAAAGAAGCGGGGAATCTGGATTGAAAATTTATCAAAATTTTATTAATAAATTAATCTAAATATAAGTTTCAATGTTAGTTATACCAGCAATAGATATATATAAAAATAAATGTGTAAGGTTATACAAAGGAGATTATGAACAATCTACAATATATTCTGATGACCCGATAGAAGTTATTAAAAATTGGGAATTAAAAGGTGCTAATTTAATTCACATCGTGGATCTTGAAGGTGCCAAATTAGGTACAACTATTTCTAGTAACCTGATCCAAAATATGATTAATAATACTAATACAAGAATACAAATAGGTGGAGGGATAAGAAATTTAGAAACAATAAACTATTACCTTTCTTTAGGTGTTGAAAGAATTATCTTAGGAAGTGCTGCTATAAAGAATGAAAACAATATTGTTAAAACTTCCATTAAAAAATATGGATCAGATAAAATAATTGTTTCAGTAGATTCATCAAGAGGTAGAATTAAAACTGAGGGATGGACACGTGAAACTCAATTAACACCTGAAGATTTAATACATAATATGTTAAAAATGGGAGTGAAAAAATTTATTTATACTGATATTGACAGAGACGGAACTTTTAAAGGAGTATCAATAAAAAATATAAAAAACATTCTTAAGAGATTCAATCTTCAACTCATTGTAGCAGGAGGTATTTCATCAGAATTTGATCTTGAGTCCCTCGATAAACTAGGTGTGGAAGGTGTTATAATTGGAAAAGCTTTTTATGAAAATCGTTTAAATCCAATCTCAATAATTGAAAAGTATAAAAGTTAGTTATAAAAACAATAAGTGATTTATCTAAATTAAATTGTAAAAAAAATCAGAAATATTTAATGGCGAGAATCATAAGTCTTATAATTTTAGATTTTAATTTTCCTTAAAGTACAACAAATGTTAACAAAGCGAATAATACCGTGTCTTGATGTAGATAAAGGCCAGGTTGTGAAAGGTAAAAGTTTTATAAATCTTATTGCAGCGGGCGATCCGGTCAAATTAGCTAAGAAATATTATGACGATGGGGCTGATGAATTAGTGTTTTTAGATATAACCGCAAGTGTAGAAAATAGAAAAACAATATTAAGTATTGTTGAAAAAGTTTCAAAACAAGTATTTATTCCTTTAACAATTGGTGGTGGAATAAAGAGTGTTGAAGATATTAAAATTTTGTTAAATCATGGTGCTGACAAAGTATCAATAAATACAGCTGGAATTTTAAATAAAGAACTAATTTACAAAGCAGCAAATTATTTCGGGTCTCAAGCTATAGTAGGTGCTATAGATGCAAAACAAAACAACAAGAAGTGGGAAGTATATAGTCATGGAGGAAGATACAATACAGGTATGGATGCTATTAAATGGGCTCAAGATTTAAATAATTTAGGAGCAGGTGAACTTTTAGTAACTAGTATAGATCAAGATGGAAAAGCAACAGGTTATGATATTAATTTATTACGTGAAATTTCCACAAAGATAAATATACCAATAATAGCTAGTGGAGGAGCAGGATCTCCCGAACATATGTATGAAGCTTTATCAAAAGGAAATGCAGATGCAGTATTAGCAGCGAGTATTTTTCATTTTGGAGAGTATACCATTAATAACATTAAAGAAATTTTATATTCAAAAGGAATACAAGTTAGAAATGAATAAAGAAATAAAAACTAATAAATTAGGTTTGATACCAGCAATAATACAAGATAATAGAACTGATGAAGTAATAATGTTAGGTTATATGAATCAAGAATCAATTGATTTGACTATAAATTCTAACCATGTTTGGTTTTATAGCAGAAGCAGAAAAAGATTATGGGAAAAAGGTGAAAAGTCAGGCAATTATTTAAAATTAATCAGTTTATCATTAGATTGTGACCAAGATACAATTTTAATTAAAGCCGTTCCAACTGGTCCGATTTGTCATACAGGTAATTCTACTTGTTTTAGTAATGAAAATATACATAAACAAAATACACTAAATTCATTAATTGCAATTATTAAACAAAGAAAAGAAGACCATAATCCTGATAGTTATACCTTGAATTTATTAAAAGAAGGTATGCCCAAAATAGCTCAAAAGATTGTAGAGGAAGCTGGGGAATTATCTATTGCAAGTTTAACAGATAAAAATAGAACCAAAATAATTTATGAGTTTTGTGATTTAATATATCATATGTTAGTAATGTTAGAAAAAGCGGATATAAATATTGAAGAAATTTGGAATGAACTTGAATCACGTAAAAAGTAACTAATATATTAGTATGTCTAAAAATAAAGAAATATATGACGTTATAATTATTGGTGGTGGAATTGTCGGATGTTCCGCAGCATATTTTTTGGCAAAATATGGCATTCGTTCTTTAGTATTGGAAAGAGATACAGTTGCCGGGCATGCTTCGGGATTTGCTTTAGGATCTTTAAATCCTTTGGTAGGATACGGAGTGCCCGATCTGGTTTTAGATTATGGTTTAAAATCTTTTCAATTACACTCTTCTTTATCTTCTGATTTATTGGAGGAAACTGGAATTGATACAGAGTATGATGTGCAACCTACTATTAATTTAGCAATGACAAAAGATGAGGCAATTGATCTGCAATTACAAACAAATTGGCAAAATAAGGTGAAAGGATTTAAATCTGAATGGTTTTCAAGTGAGGAAATGTTAAAGATTGAACCAAGGATATCTTCAAAAATATATGGAGGTTCAATTATTCAAGGTTCTGTTATGTTAGATCCGTATAAACTCACTTTAGGGTTACTTACTAGTGCTGAAAAAAAAGGGGCTGAAATTAAATATAGTGAAGTTATTAAAGTTAAATCTCAATCTTCAGGAAATATTATTATAACTACTAAAACTGAGACTTTTAATACAAATCGAGTTATTTTTGCTATGGGCCCGTGGACACAATTTGTTTCTGATTGGATTGGTACAAAAGTCCCTGTAGAACCTTTGAGAGGACAAATAATAAAATTAAAGATTGATGCACCACATATTAATTACATTAATTGGTCACATAGTTATGTTTCTAGTAAACCGGATGGCATGGTTTGGATTGGTACTACCACAGAAAAAGTTGGATTTGATGAAAGAGTTACTTTTGAAGCTCGTAATAATATGATTGAAGATGTAACATCCGTATTTTCTTATCTTCAAGATGCTGAAATGACAGGACATACTGCATGCTTAAGGCCATTGAGTGCTGATGGAATTCCAATTATTGGATATGGCAAAGACAACAAAAATTATGTTCTTGTTACAGGTGGAGGTAAAAAAGGTATATTATATGGACCATATCTTGGTAAATTAGCAGCACAATTAACTTTAGGAAAAACTCCTACAATGGATATTTCACCTTTGAGACCTGATAGAAATTATGCACTTAATAATGATAATGAAGAAGTTTATTAGTTATATTTATAAAATATTTTATATTGCTATTACTCAAGTGTTCATTTTTTTTCTTATTTTATTTCACATCAAATTAGATTAATATTACTATCACTGAAATAAAATATGCGGAGTAGATTATGACAATTCAAATAGTTGACACTATCATACATGATGGAATAGTCGCATTTTCTTCAAATTCATACAAAACAGATATAGCAATTAAGGATGATAAAATTGTAGCTATAGGAGATCAAAGTACTTTGCCTGATGCAGACAAATATATTGATGCATCAGACAAATATGTATTACCAGGGCCGATAGATTGCCATGTACATGTTCGAGAAACAGGTGATGATTGGGCAGTCACAACTAAGGCAGCAGCTCTTGCCGGACTGACAACAATAATTCCATTTGGTGCTTATAATGCATCTGAAAAAGAAACCCTTCCTCAGGCTATTAGTAGATGGAAGAAAGAAGCACAAAAAGAAGCTGTGGTAGATTACTCTTTTCATTATATTTTGAGCAATACTCCTTATATAATAGATAGCCTTCCTGAAGCAATAAATATGGGAGTAACATCTTACAAGATGTTTATGACATATGATCACAGGGTATCTGATTCATTCATAGCTAAAGTTATGGAGATCGTAAGTGCTAATGGTGGAATAGTACAACTTCATGCTGAGAACGGAGATGTTATTGAACATCTTATGAATAAAGCAATGACAGAAGGGAGAACAAAACCCAATGATTTTCCAGATACTTGCCCTCCATGGGCAGAAGCAGAGGCGATAAATCGTGGTATTCTTTTGGGAGCTATGACTGATTGCCCATTATACATAGTACATCTTTCAACAAAGCTTGGATTAAATCGCATCAAGCAAGCACAACAACAAGGACAACGTGTGTGGACTGAAACTTGCCCTCAGTATTTACTTTTAGATGAAACGGCGATGGAACATCTTGGCCCATTTGCTAAAATAGGTCCTCCTTTGCGTTCTGCAGATGGAGTGAATCAGGATGCTATGTGGCAGGGTTTAGTTAATGGGTATATTTCAACTGTGGGAAGTGATCATTCACCGGCTCCTACTGCTATGAAAGAACTTGGGTGGGATAATATTTTTCGATCTCCCAAAGGAGATCCTATTCCTTTTGGAGCTCCATCAATAGAGACTATTGTTCCTCTTGTTTATTCAGAAGGTGTAGTGAAACGAAATCTTCCTATATGGTGGATGGCACGTGTGATGGCAGAGAACCCGGCACGAATCTTTGGTCTTTACCCAAAGAAAGGTGTAATACAACCTGGTTCAGATGCTGATCTGCTTATTATTGACCCTGATGCCGAGATAAATATTCAAGCTCAAAACCATCAGAGTACTACAGGTTATACCCCTTATGAAAAATGGAAGGTGAATGGAAAGCCATGGATGACAATTTTAAGAGGTAAAGTATTGTTGAATAATGGTAAATTAGAACAACAGCCTGGTGCAGGAAGATTTATATCTGCAGGTAATCCTGCCCCCCCAATTTCAGGGAAAGGGAAATAGAAAATGTGATTATTTTTTTGAATCACTACCCTGTGGGATTTTAAACTCTGAAGTACTAAATAAAATTTATAATTAAATAATAATTAGAGGGATACATGCCACAAGCAAGTTTAAATGGAATAAGAATAGATTATCAGGAATTTTCACCTGAAAATAAAAAATTTGGAACAATAGTCTTTATGCATGGGCGGGGAGGAAATTTACTATCTTGGTTTCAACAAATCCCATACTTTTCAAAAAAGTTTCATTGTATTGCTTATTCTCAGCGGGGATTTGGAAATTCATATGATATTGATAATGGCCCGGGATGGTCTGCGTTTCCTAAAGATTTAGAGTTATTAATGGATTTTTTGAACATAGATAAAGCTCATCTTGTTGCTCAATCTATGGGAGGTATATCTGCGTTAGGATTCGCCGTAGAACATTCTAATAGAGTTTTAAGTATTACATTTGCTGATACTACAGGAGGAATGGGTGAACCTTTATTAGAAAATGAACTTATTGAATGGAAAAATAAATACCCCAGAACACGTGGACGATTAGAAGCAATATCTGAAAAGTTTGAAAATGACAATCCTGAAATGGCAAATTTATATTTACAGATCAGTTTAACAAATCCCGAATTAGCTAACCCTGAAATGGCATTGGATAAAATAAATTTACTTGGAGGTCCTAAAGGGCAAGAATTAAATGCTTTAAAAATGCCAGTTTTATTTTTGGTGGGACAAGATGATACTTTAATGCCACCGCATATAATTAAACTAGCTTCAGAATATATAAAAGATTCTGAATTTTTGATTATTCCTGATTGCGGTCATTCAGTGTACTGGGAAAAACCGTATGTTTTCAATTCAGAAGTTAATCGGTTTATATCTGATTCTATCAGCTAAACTATACCTATTTAGGAGTTGTTAGTTGCCTAGAGTATTCTTAAGTCTTTTGATAATATCACTGGTAGAAATACCAGGAGTATAAGGAACTTTATGGAAAATACCCATTTCTATAGGCACTTTATAGCAAAGTTGTAGTAAATCTTCTGAAAAATCGTCACCATGAACTACTATGTGAATATTGTGTTTATTTATCCATGCCAGATCAACAACCAATGGTGCATCAGGTATTACTTCATCTACATATCTACAAGAAGTTACAGTAGCTATTCTTTCCTTCATGGTCATAATTGGTGGGCGTTTGTAATTTTTAATAGTTTGATCATTATGGATCCCAACAATTAGATAATCACCAATTTCACGAGCTTGTTTTAAGAAATTTACGTGACCATAATGAAATAAATCTGCTGCCATGTCTACATATATTCTTTTAATCATAACCTCCGAAATGTGTTAAATAATTTATATTGTAAATGGAGTATATTCAATTTGTTAACTTTCCTCTTTTAAAATGTAAGTTCTTCCAGACGTCTTGTTTTTATCAGGTAAATAATAATAATTAGAACCTGGTTTCAAAATCTCTTCATAGAGTATTTCTTTTTCTTTACCTTTTTCAATGATGACTGCGTACCAATCTTTAATCAGTAAATCGAATTCTGCATATCCCTGATGATTAGTTGTACACTTGTTAAGTCCTACAAGAGTTACGTTAGCTAGTTTAACAGGCTTATTTTCATTGTTAAGAATTCGAATTTTGGTAATGTATTTGTTTGGAAAAAGAAATTTATGTATTCGAGTAAATATACTAGGTTGTTCAGGAATTACAGATTTTGGTATCGATTTTATAATATCGTTTTCATAACCAGTTTTTTTAGGTATCTTCCATTCAGAGCCATATTTAAGTGATAAATATTTCTCTGGTGGGTTTGGTACAAAAAATGTAGTGCCAAGAAACAGGATGGGTTTTAAATCATCATAAATATTAACTGGAATTTTAACCGCAGGGTATTGATATATATATCCTTGACGTATTTTATAACAAGTCCAGTCAATTGGTATCCCGGATTTCGAAAGTGAAACAGAAATGTGAAATGGAGATTCAGACACTACAGTTTCAAACCCATTGAATTTAAAGCTATCAATAATTTTATAAATAGATTTTTCATCAAGGTTGTTCATTCCTATTATTGACCCAATATCTATATCATCGTCCCATGGGATAAGTTGCCCATCTCTGACAGCGCCTAAACAAGTACCATGGCGAAGAAAAAAAACAACATTGAGATCATCCATTAATTCTTTAATCTCGAGGATACTTTTTTCACCTTTTTGTATATCCATAGGTATCATAGTATTTCCTGTTTGGCATAACTAATTGTTTAATAGTTTATCTAAAGGGTAAAGTATTGTCTGTATTAAAAAGGTAGCTTAGTTTTTATTCATAGATAATATAGTGATTGTCGTTATTAGGTTTAACGGTTTACATAAATACATTAAAATACTTTATAAGAAGTTTCTTAAATATAATTAAGGAGAGAATAATGAATTATGATAGTAAATTTACAACACATAATATTCCTGAAATTTCACGCCCAGATGGAATAAGTGAAAAAACAAAATATACCTTTTCCATTACTTATACTGATCAACACAGCATGGATTATGCGCAATTTGCTGAAACAACTAGAGATATTATTTCAAGAGAGGGGAATGTATTGGCACCATATCCTGATCCACAAGGAGATCTTAATTTGAGAAATTTAATCAGTGAAAGATTAGCATCTTTAAGAGGTATAAAAGCCGATGCGGATTCAATTTTTATAAGTTCTGGAGCTGGGGGTGCAATATCAAATTTAATTAACATTTTTCTTGAACCCAATGACACAGTATTAGTTGAAGAATTTAGTTATTCAGGAACCCTGGGGATGCTTTTAACAAAAAAAGCAAATATTATACATGTAGATTCAGATGAAAATGGGATCCTACCTGATAGTTTAGAAGAACATTTAGCTAAACTCAAATCCCAAAACATTACTCCTAAATTTATATATTTAATATCAGTTTTTCAAAACCCTACTGGTATAACTATCCCACTAGATAGAAGAAAAGCAATAATCGAACTTGCTCAAAAATACAATGTTCCAATTATTGAAAATGAAAGTTATGCAGATTTCCGAATAGATGGAGATCCTTTACCGCCTGCTATGTATGGAATGGATGACACTGATTCTGTAATGTATATTTCAGCATATACTAAATTTTTAGGCTGTGGTATAAGAATTGGATACACAGTTGTCCCGGATATGGTTAAAGAAGAATTGGCAAAGACTGCATATAATGGAATGCCCAGCCAACTCGCATCTATGGCTGTATTTAATTTCTTAGATAAACACGGTTATAATCATGGATTAGAAGTTGAACAATCAATTATGAAAAAACGTGATGCCATGCTAACTGCTTTAAAAGAAAATTTTCCTGATACTTGTGAATGGAATAAACCAAATGGAGGTTTGATGGTCTGGCTAAAATTACCCGAAGGTGCAAATTCGTGGGATATACTAAGAAGCGCTGTTGACAGAGGAGTTAAGTATAACCCAGGCGGAGTATACAGAGCAGACAGAGAAAAAAACAATTATCTAAGATTAACTTATAGTTATAATACTCCAAATGAAATTCATGAAGGTATTAAAATATTGGCAGATGTATTTGAAAAAGAAAAGTTAATATAAGAATCTGAAATATGAAATTTATTTTAATTGTTAATCCATTCAGTGGTAAAAGACAAGGATTGGAAATATTCAAAAAAATTGAAAAAAAGTTTAATTCAAAACAAATTGATCTAACATTAATTACAACTGAATTTCCCGGACATGCTGAAAAAATAATTAAAGAATGTAATTTTGAAAATTATAATGGTATTTTAATGATTGGAGGAGATGGGACATTTCATGAAATTGTAAATGGAATGTTCAATCGTAGGGATAAGAAAAAAATTCCTATAGGAATAATTCCTGGAGGCACAGGTAATTCATTTATGTTAGATTTAGGAATTACTGACCCTAATGTAGCTGTGGATAAAATTCTTATGAACAAAACCAGATTTATAGATGTTATTAAATTAGATATGGGGCAAACAGTTAAATATTCAATTAACTTGGTTGGATGGGGGATGATTACAGATATAGGATTTACGGCAGAAAATTTAAGATGGATGGGTAATGCAAGATATACTATTTCAGCTATTATCCAAATATTTTTCAAGAATTATCGTAAAGCAGAATTTGAAGTTAATGGTAAAAGATCAGTAAAAGATTTTATGTTTGTAGTTGCTTGTAATTCCATTCATGTCGGAAAGGGAATGAGAATGGCACCAAAGGCTAAATTAGATGATGGCTTGATGGACATAATTGTGGTTGATAGTAATATATCAAGAATACGATTATTATCTGTTTTGCCAAAACTTTTTAAGGGTACACATATAGATGAACCAGAGGTGCAATATTATCAGTCCAACAAATTTTCACTTATTCCTAATAAATATGATTCATTAATTATTGATGGGGAAATGATCGGAAAAACACCGATAGTAGCTGAAGTAATACCTAGTTCGATTGAAATTTTCGCTTAATTTTTTAAGTCATGAATTTAAATCCAATTCTTTAAATCCAATTCATAGATCTTTTTACTGCATTATTCCAATTTTGATAAAGTTTGTTAATTTTATCAGAGTCAAATTTGGGATTGAAATTTTCTTTTTCATATTTTAGGTTTTTCAAGTGATTAATATCCCAGAATGAACATAACAATCCTGCTATGAATGCTGCTCCTAAAGCTGTCACTTCGGTATTTTGTGGCCTTTCTATTTTAACTCCTAATATATTAGACTGAAATTGCATCAAATAATTATTATTTGATGCTCCGCCATCTACCTTAAGTAAATTAATTTTACTTTTAGTATCTTCTTCCATACTAATTAGTACATCCTTTGTTTGATATGCTATTGAATCAAGCGTTGCTTTTATAATGTCAGATTTGTTGGTGTCTCTGGTAATTCCGATTATTAATCCTTTTGCATACATATCCCAATATGGTGCTCCAAGACCATTAAATGCGGGCACTACAAATAAGTTATTTTTATCAGAAGATTTTAACGCATGTTCTTCTGATTCTTCTGATGAATTGATTATTTTTAATTCATCTCTCAACCACTGAATCCCTGCACCCGCAATAAATACACTCCCTTCAAGAGCATAGCAAATTTCCCCATTAATTCCCCAGGCAATAGTAGAAAGTAGGCCGTTTTTACTTTTAATTATCCGTTCAGAAGTGTTCATTAATATAAAACATCCTGTCCCATAAGTATTTTTCGTAGATGTTTCATCAAAACATTTTTGACCAAATAAAGAAGCCTGCTGATCTCCTAATACTCCATATATGGGTATTTTATGGCCTTTATAATTGTAATTTCCGAAATTGGCAGAAGAATTAAGAACTTCTGGTAACATTGATTTTGGTATATCTAATTCATTTAAGATATCAGTATCCCATTCCAATTTATTTATGTTAAACAACATTGTCCTAGATGCATTAGAAAAATCAGTGGCATGAGTTTGTTTTTCAGTTAAATTCCAAATTAACCAGGAATCTATTGTTCCAAATAATAATTTATCTGCTTTTGCTTTTGTTTTTGCAGATTTAACATTATTTAAAATCCAAGATATTTTTGTAGCAGAAAAATAAGGTGCTATTAATAAACCCGTTTTATCAGAGATTTCTTTTTCTAAGTTTTTATTCTTTAATTCTTCGCATATATCTGTAGTTCTATTATCTTGCCAGACAATTGCATTATATATAGGTGCTCCTGTGTCTTTATCCCAAACAACTGTAGTTTCTCTCTGATTTGCAATACCAATTGCAGCAATCTGGTTTGTTTTAATATTGTTTTCTGAAATGACTTGATCTATAACTTCTATTTGAGAATTTAATATTTCATTTGGATTATGTTCTACCCATCCATTATCAGGATATATTTGAGTTAATTCTTTTTGAGCAATTCCAGATATTTTTCCATTTTGATCAATCAATAAAGCACGGATACTTGTTGTGCCTTGATCAAGGGATAGGATAAATTTATTCATAATTATTTACTTTTTGTAATTTTGATATATTATGATCTTGTTATTATATGATAATAGTAAATTATATAGATTATAAATTGTTATATATTTAATTGAACGGAGGCTAAAGATGGAAGCATTTTTCGAATTAAGAATTTATAAAATTTTTCCAGGTAAAATGAAAGAATGGCTGAATTTAATGGAAGGTACTATTATTCCCTTCCAGATATCTAAGGGGATGGTAATTCATGGAAGTTTTGTAGATGATGATGATGATGAAACTTATATATGGATTAGGCGTTTTAGTAGTTTGAAATCCAAGGAAAAATTGTATAAAGATGTATATGAAAGTAAAGAATGGTTGAATGAAATGGTTGATAAAGTTGGTGAATTGATCGACAGGAATCGTACTGTAGTAAGAAATTTGAAATCAACTGAATTATCAGTAATGAAATAATATTAGGAAAACTTTGTGAGGTAAAAAATGAATGAATATATACCTAGTACTTCAAAATGGGTAGCAGACCAAGTCGAATTATATGAAGGCAGTGGTGGTACAGAAGGAACTACACTGAGAGGACTTCCAGTTATTATAGTAACTAATATTGGATGGAAAACAGGAGCAATAAGAAAAACACCTTTGATGAAAGTAACTGATGGAAAAGGATATATTTTAATAGCATCTCAGGGCGGAGCTCCAAATCACCCTCTTTGGTACCATAATCTTAAAGCTGATTCAAAAGTTGAAATTCGCGATGGTGTAAATGTTTATTCTATGGTGGCAAAAGAAATAAATGATACTACCGAAAGGGCAAGGCTTTGGAAGCTTGCTGTTGAAGCATTCCCTCCTTATCAAGAATATCAAGAAAAAACAGAACGAACTATACCAGTCTTTTTAGCCGAATAATTTATATTGAATAAATATATGGAGGCTTTATGTCGATAAAAAGGATGTTGATAATTATTGCATGTTTGATTTTACTTGTAGCATGTTCTACTGATTCTGTTCAGAAATCTGATTATGAAAAATTAGAAGTACAATTGGATAAATTAGAGGAACAAAATCAAATTTTGGCTGATGCTTTAAAATATAATCGTGAATATGTAATAGAATTGGAAGCTGAATATACATTTAATATATCTGAAAATAAAAGAAAAATATTAGAATTGGAAAAAAAGATTTCTGAATTAAAATAATTATAAAAATCATGAGGATTAATATGAGTAAATGGTATAAGGGTAATATTCATACACACACAAATGAATCTGATGGAGATTCTGATCCGAAAACAGTTGTTAACTTTTTTGTTGAGGCAAATTATGATTTCTTGGTTTTATCAGATCATAATCATGTTACTGTTTTAGATTACGGAAATAATCATCCTGATATTTTGATGATTCCAGGAGAAGAAGTAACAGTAAGAGAGCCATTTAATATTCATATGGGTGCTATTGGAATAAATTCTTATGTAGAACCTGTATATGGAAATGATTCAGTTGATACTATAAAAGCTAATACTAATGCTATTCATGCTGCTGGAGGCATAGCTGTACTAAATCATCCAAATTATAGATGGGCAGTAAATCATGAAATGATTAACAAGGTTAAAGAATTAAAATTTT
>VFGQ01000053.1 GCA_009391605.1 SAR202 cluster bacterium | reverse complement strand
TTAGTTGAAGTATCTCCGGGTGCTCAACCACCAGTCTGCAAAATAATGGACTATGGGAAACATAAATATAAACTTACCAGAAAAGAAAGGACTGCCAAAAAACAAAGTAGAGTAAAAACTTCAATTCAAAAAACTAAAGAAATTAAATTTAAAACAAGAACAGGGGATAATGAATTAGACTGGAAAATAAAACAAGTTAAAAAATTTCTATCAAAAGGAAATAAAGTCAAAATAACAGTAATGTTTAGAGGGAGAGAGATTACTCACCCTGAACTTGGGATGAACGTATTAAAAACTGTTAGAGATTCTCTTTTAGACGAAGCAATACTAGAATCCCCTCCAGGAATGAGTGGCAATATTCTATCTATGACTTTAATGCCACCATCAAAAAAAATTAATAAAGGATAAAAAATATGCCCAAAATGAAAACTCACAAAGGTGCATCATCTAGAATAAAAGTAAGCGGTAGTGGCAAGCTTCTTAGAATGAAAGGAAACAGTAGTCACTTAAAAAGAAAAAAATCACAAAAAGTGAAAAGAACTTATCATGATACTGTAAGCGTACATAAAGCAGATGTTAAAAGATTAAAAAAATTAATTTAATATTACAAACCGGAGAATAAGTTGACTAGAATTAAAAGAGGAACAAATAAAAAACGATCGCATAAAAAAATTCTAAACCTTGCAAAAGGACACAGAGGTTCAAGAAGCAATTTATTTAGACAGGCTAACGAATCTGTTTTACATGCTTTAATGTATAACTATATACACAATAAAACTAAAAAAAGAAATTTCAGAAGACTTTGGAATGTCAGAATAAATGCCGCAGCAAGAGAGCATGGTATTTCATATAGTGTTTTCATGTCCGGGTTGAAAAAATCTGGGATTGAAATTGATAGAAAAACACTTTCAGATATGGCTATAAATGAGCCTGTTGGATTCCAGCAATTAGTAGAAAAAGCTAAATCTTCAATAAATTAATTTAATATATTTTTTATATCAACCTTAATAGAATCTATATCAAACTCTGTATATATTAATGTAAATTTATTTTGATTAGAAATTAAATATGCAGGAATAGAATGCAAAATCAAATTGTCTTTTAAAGATTTACTTTTAACATAAGCCACTGGTACATAAAAATGTTGCCATATTACTTTCAGATCATGTTTATCAGCAATTAAATAATCAAGAGAATTATTTAATTCATATTTATTCAATAAATTTTTTACCTGTAGCTGGGTATCACTAACAGGATCAATGGAAAATATTATTATATTTAATTCATCTTTATATTCATTCCTTATTTTTTCAAAATTCTTTAAATCATTGAGTGCAGAGGGGCACTCTGTTTTGCAATTAGAATACATAAAAGTTACAAGTACTAACTTAGATGTAAAATCGGCATCAGATATATAAACTCCATTTTGATTTTGAAAATTAAATTCGGGTAAATACAAATCAGTTTTTGATTTTATTCCCATATAATTAGTGTTATCAAAAATGCAGGCTGATAATATAAATAATATAAAGATCAGCAATATTCTGATAAAAAATTTAAACAATAATCCTAATAATCCAATTATTTAATATATTTTACTACTAGATATGCCATTACAGGAGTTCCTATTAATATAGACATACCAGCCAAAACAACTGATAAATTTTTTAATTCACCCTCACCAGATCCTAATACAGGAAGATTATAAAAAATATAACCTAAGGAAATAGCAAAAACAGCTACAGTTAACACTGAAATAAAGGGTATTATAATTGCATAAATTAATCTTTTTAACATAGATTCACCGTCATTGAATTATAATTCTAACATTGTAAATAAAACTATTGATACCTTTTTTCTGACAAATACCATTTAAAATAATAATAAATAAATAAACCCATCAGAATTAAAGCTGTACCAACTTTCATAATTACACCACCTAATTGTTGATCTTGAAGTGGCGAAAGTCCAAATATATAAGTTGAATTCTGATAATGCTCATAAATATTTTCAGAAGAATAAGTAATTATTCCAAAAACAATAATCTGTGCGATGGATAAAAGAAACAAATAAATTAATTTTAGAGAATAGTGTAAACTTGGCTTAATTAAACTTGGAGTTACTAAAGGCCACCACATAAAAATTGCTGAAATAATAAACATAGTATGTTCTAATGCATGAAACTTATCAAAAGATACGGATAAATTATACACATTTGGTATGTGCCATAAACCAAATACAATATTAAATAAAACGAAACAAAAAGCAGGGTTAAAAATAAAATTAAAAATATATTTTGATAACTTAAGTTTAAACAATAAATCAGTAATTTTATGATTCAATCCTAATAATAATAAAGGGGGTGCTATATAAGAAATCATCACATGTTGTAACATATGTGCACTAAATAAATAATATTCACTTATATAATGAACAGGCCATACTAAGGCTAAAAATAAGACCAAAACACCAAGTAAAAAAGTGAACGACTTTTTAGAATCTGTTTGTGGATTAATACTGAATTTATTTTTCATTCCAAAAACAGTGGCTAAATAAATAAATTCTAGTACTAATAAGCCGAATATTATTTCATAGTGAAAATAAGTATTTAATAATACTGAAAGCATTTAATTAATTTAGACAAACCATCCAAATAAAGCCATCAGCCATAAAATTACAACTGCCGCTAAAATCAGCCCTGCCAAAAAAACATATGTGAATAATTTTGAATCAAATTTTAAATGCATATAATACATCACAACAATTGCAAATTTTCCTATTGATAAAAAAGCTAAAACAGGAATGATTCCATAACCTAACCAATTAAAATAAAACACCAAAATTTCAAGAGCTGTTAAAGCAACAAGTGCCATTGCTACTTTGAAGTATGTCATTGGTTCTGGATGAGAATGACTTTCATCTATATGATTAGATTGATTTTTTATATCTGCAGACATTTTTTATCTCCTCACTACGATGATGGAAACCCTTTAAATGTTCCAAATAAATAAACAACAGCAAAAATGACAATCCATACAATATCTACAAAATGCCAATACAAAGCTGCCAAATCTAAGTCCAAATTGGTTTTTGAAGTTACTGTATTTCTAAACAAACTTGAATAAAAAATTATACCTAACCAAATTACTCCTATAGTAACATGGATACCATGAGTACCGGTTAAAGCATAAAAAGTTGTTCCAAACAAATTAGTTTGAGGACTTAAATGATCGTGAAAATAAAAATAACTAAACTCATATACCTGGAACCCTAAAAATGTTGATCCCATTATCATAGTAGAAATCATCCATATCCTAAATGCTTTTATATTATCTCTTACTAAATAGGCATAGGCAAAAACCATACTCATACTACTCATTAATAAAACAAATGTACTAATAGAAGTTGTAGGTATATCAAACACATCTGCAGGCCCGGGATGCAGCACTCCTGAACCTTTATATATAAGATATGTGCCTATCAAAGATGCAAAAAACATACAATCAGATCCCAAGAAAACCCACATTAATAGTTTTCTATGATTTAATCCTGTTGTCGTTTCATCAGACATATTCTATATACCTCAAACTAATGTGAATCGGGCTCATTAACCGGTTCAAATGACCAGGCACAAACTGTTATCAGCATAATTCCTATACCAATTCCAGTTAATACCAAATTATAAATAATACCAAAACCTGCTATTGCTAATCCTACAGCTACTAAAAAAGGCCAATAAGAAGGCTGAGGTAAATGAATATCGCTTACTTTCGTTTTACTTTTAACTTTAGTAGCTGAATTAGATGAATTTTGTTTAGTGTGCCAAAAATCATCTAAAGATTTAACTACTGGGATATCTCTAAAATTATAAACAGGTGGCGGAGAAGGTATTGACCACTCTAAAGTTCTTCCATCCCAAGGATCATCGCCAGCTTTTTTACCGCCAGTCCAACTTTTTATCATATTAATAACAAATATTAAAATTCCAAATGCAACAGCATATGCAGCAATTGTTTCAAATCCGTTCCAAAAAGCCCATCCCATTTCAGAATCGTATGTAAAAATTCTTCTTGGCATACCTTGCATTCCAACAAAATGCATAGGGAAAAAAGTTAAATTCTGAGCGATAAACATTATCCAAAAATTTAGCTTACCTAATTTTTCATCATACATTCTTCCTGTAATTTTAGGAAACCAATAATAAATACCTGCAAATATTCCAAATATAGCACCACCAAATAAAACATAATGTAAATGAGCAACTATAAAATATGTATCCTGTTGCTGATAATCAGAAGCTGAAAAAGCATGCATGACACCACTAATTCCACCAATTAAAAACATTGATAAAAATCCTACAGAAAATAATGTAGGAGTGTTAAAATTTATATCTCCACCCCACATAGTACCCAACCAATTGAACATTTTCACACCAGTAGGAACAGCAATAAGCATTGTGGTTATTGTAAACACACTATTTGCAATCGGACCTAATCCAACTGTAAACATATGATGACTCCATACTAACCATCCCATAAATGCAATAAAAGAAGCTGCTAGTACCATTGCAGGATAACCAAATATAGGTTTTCGAGAAAATGTTGGTAATACCTCCGATACTATTCCCATAGCTGGTAATATCAAAATATAAACTTCAGGGTGGCCAAATACCCAAAATAGATGTTGCCACAATAAAGGATTAGCACCTGCTTTAGTATTGAAAAAATTAAAATCAAAAGTTCTATCAAGCATCAATTCAATTAAAGCAACAGTTATTACCGGAAAAGCTAATATAAGTAGTATAGCTGTAATCAAAGTCATCCATGTAAATAATGGCAACCTCATCATTGTCAGTCCAGGAGCTCTCATATTTATTATAGTTACTATAAAATTAAAAGAGGCGGCTAAAGAAGCAACACCTAAAACCTGAAGGCCAACAACCCAAAAATCTATCCCAGTTCCAGGATTAAACGTCGCAGTAGTTATGGGGGCATAGCCAAACCATCCAGCATTTGGGGATCCTCCTAAAAACCAACTTGATTTCATTATTAAAGCACCAGCAAGAAAAACCCAATAACTAAAAGCATTTAATCTAGGAAATGCAACATCTCTTGCACCAATTTGTAAAGGAATAACAAAATTAAAAAATGCTGCAGATAAAGGCATTACACCTAGGAAAATCATTGTTGTTGCATGCATGGTAAAAAGCTGATTATAGACTTCAGGTGCAATTATTTTTAGCTCAGGTGCAATTAATTGAGTTCGAATCAACAATGCTTCTATACCACCTGTGAGAAACATAATGAATGCTGTTACACCATACAAAACACCTATCTTTTTATGATCAATAGTAGTCAACCAATCCCATATCCCAGTAGGATTAACAGGCCTGGTTAATTTTATATTAAATGGTAATTTAAGAGGAATTGTTGTCATGATTTAATTCTCCGATATCACTTTAAAAATTGCAAATATGAAGCAAGGGCTATAACTTCAGATTCTGTTAATGATTTATTGGGATCCATATATACTGCCCCCTGGCCTGACATTATATTACCTGGTTTTATCATATCAGGGTTTGTTATCCAATTCCTAAGATTAACCTGATTATTTTCTAATATACCTGCTGCCATATGTTGGCGAGATCCAAAATGTGTTAAATCAGGGCCTATTTTACCTTTTGCTTTTTTAGATCCATTTATCATATGACAACCTCCACATCCACCTTTTGAAGACATGAAAATATCATATCCGGATTTTTCCAAAGGATCGTTAGGAACAAGAGCTTCTGATTTTTGCTGAGATATCCATGCTCTGAAATCTTCATCTGTTTCTACTATTACCCTAAATCTCATTAATGCATGAGATTCTCCGCAAAATTCTGCACATTGTCCATAATACATACCCACATCATCTCCTTGAATCCACATATAGTTACCTTGATTAGGAATGATATCAGTTTTACCTGCTATCTTAGGTATCCAAAAACTATGTATTACATCTTTAGAATCAAGATTGATTAATATTGTTTTTCCAACAGGTATATGTAATTCATTTGCTGTCACAACATCTAAATCTGGATATTCAAATTCAAACCAATATTGATGACCCTCTACATTTACAACAACATCTGGATTTTCTGGTGGAGTTCCAAAATGCCAAATTGCAGATAAGGCAGGAACTGATACAATTGCTAAAAATATAACTGGCAAAACTGTCCAAATAATTTCCAGTCTTGTATTCCCATGAATCTGAGATGGAATCCTTTCAGAGTTTTTCTTTCTTCTATATTTAATATATATATATACAATAGCTAACTCTACTGCTACTAATACAACCATTCCTGCCCACAAAATCAAATAAAACAAGTCAGCTTGCTCTTTTGCTACTGGACCATGTGTATCGAAAGTAGATTGTGGGCCATCATACCCTCCGCACGCGACAACGAAAAGTAAAGACAGTAAAATTGGTAAGAATTTTTTTATCGTTTTAAACACTAAATTATCTATTAGTAATATAATTCACATTTAAAAAATTGTAACAACAAGGACATCTATAGTCTACACATTTTATAGTTAATAATTAATAAAATATAATTTTTCTATTACGAAAATTACCTTCAAGTTAAGTTGATTTAAATATTCTGTATTCTATAAATAACCATGAAACAAATAACCATATAATTCCAGCTAAACTTAAATGAATTACCCTTAACCATCCATCAAATCCTGCGTGAACTAATCCAATACTAAACAAAATATGAAGTATAAATATTAAACCCAGTGACCTGGCAATAATTTTAACAAAAGAACCACGCATTGCAAATCTTCCGACTACATGAGAAATATATAATATCATCAACCCAAAAACTAAAGCTAAATACCTGTGTAACATATGTAAAAAATACGAACTTTCATTAAATTTTATCCATTGTCCCATACAATCAGGCCACGACATACAGGATGAATTAACTCCTAATCCCACTATCGCTGAACCATACAACATTAAAATCAAAAGTCCAATCATAGTGGTATTTAATATATATTCCTGAAATATCTTAAGATTTGATATAAATGATTTTCTATTAACTTTTATATTTCTAATTGAAGAAAACAAATATGCAAAAAGAAATAGGATTACAAATGAAACTCCCAGATGAATTAACCTGATCCACCATGCTAATTCTGTCAGAACTGTAATTCCGCCTAAAACACCTTCCAAAACAACCAACAATAACAAAGATAAGGATATAGATGATTGTGCTGATTTTCTTCCATAAAATTTGACTGAAATAACATTAATAATAATAATTAATATTCCAATAAAAGCACCAGAAACTCTATGTCCCCATTCTATGGCAGTATGAAAATCAAATTCAGGTACGATTTGCCCATCACAAAGAGGCCAATCAGGGCATCCCAATCCTGATTCAGTTACCCTTACTATCCCTCCCAAAGTTATTTGGAATAAAACCATCAGAATACCTAGCAAGGACACATAAGAAGATATTTTTAATTTATTTCTTAATAAAAATTTATTAATCATTTAGCAAATTAAAAAATTCATTTAAATCTATATCTGAAATGTTTTCGCCAGATCTAGTTCTTATTGAAAGTTTGTTTTGAGATATCTCGTTATCTCCTATTACAATCATATATGGTATTTTTTGCATTTGAGCTTCCCTTATTTTTGCATTCATTCTTTCAGATGAATCATTAACTTCCGAACGGAAATCTTTTTCTTTCAAAACATCAGAAATTTGATTACAATAATCTATATGCCTATCTGCAATTGGGATAATCATAATTTGAACTGGTGCAAGCCACATTGGAAATGATCCTGCATAATGTTCAACTAATACTCCGAAAAATCTCTCGACTGAACCAAGAAGTGCCCTATGAATCATAATTGGTTTAATCTCATCGCCTTCTGTAGATATATACTTTAAATCAAAACGTTCAGGTAAATTAAAATCGAATTGAACAGTAGTACATTGCCAAAGGCGACCAATAGCATCTTCAATATGAATATCTATTTTAGGGCCATAAAAAGCTCCTCCACCTTCATCAAGTTCGTATTCAATTCCTTTTTCATTTAATATTTTTTCAAGGGTTTTTTCAGCAAAATCCCAATCTTTATCCTCGCCAACATATTTCTCAGGTTTAGTCGACAATGTAATTTTATAATTTTTAAAATCAAATTTATCGTAAATTCTAAATGTTAAATCAAGTACTGAATTAAATTCTTGTACAACTTGATCAGGCATACAAAATATATGAGCATCATCCTGAGTAAAACCCCGTACTCTTAATAATCCGTGTAAAACACCTTGTTTCTCATATCTATATACCGTACCTAATTCACCTATTCTCATGGGTAAATCTCTATAACTTCTTAACTTATTTTTATAATACGAAATATGAAAAGGACAATTCATAGGTTTCAAATAATATTCATTATTATCCATATTAATACTAGAAAACATATTTTCCTTGAAATTATCTAAATGTCCACTTTTTGACCAAAGATCGGATTTGCCAACATGCGGGGTATATATCAAATCATAATTATCTTTAATATGTTCACTTTTCCAATAATCTTCAATTTTGCTTCTTATAAAAGAACCTTTAGGATGCCATAAAATCATGCCAGAACCTACATCTTGTGAAATAGAATAAAGATCTAACTCATTACCAAGTTTTCTATGGTCTCTTCTTGATGCCTCTTCTAAGAAAAGTAAATGCTTGTCTAATTCTTCATTACTTTCAAAGGCTGTCCCATAAATGCGTTGTAACATCTTATTATTTTCATCTCCTCGCCAATAAGCCCCGGCAATTGAAAGCAATTTTACAGCTTTAATTTCTCCTGTTTTCTCAACATGACCGCCCTTACATAAATCTACAAAATTACCATTAGAATGACTATATTCTGTAAGAACTTCATCTTTTGGCATTGAATTAATAATTTCTGTTTTATAAGGATTATCTTTATAAATAATTAATGCTTCTTTTTTGGATAATTCCTTTCCTTCAAATTTTGTGTTCCTTTTTATGGATCTTTTCATTTGCCGTTCAATTAATACCAAATCTTCCTGGGAAAAGGTTTGATCAATATCAAAGTCATAATAAAATCCATCCGATATCGCAGGCCCAATTGTTAATTTTGCATCAGGATAAATTTTTAATACCGATTCAGCTAGCAAATGTGCCGCTGAATGTCTTATTTTATCTCTAAGATCTTGTATATCACTCATTAAAACAAATAAATTTTGATTATCTTTTATATGATATATCAAGTATAAATTAAATTAAACTCTCATATAATAAAGTATAATATTTCTAAAAATATGATCATAAAAAAGATTAAAAATACAAATTTAATATGTCTAAAATCACAAACATAAGTTCAATACAAGTTCTTGATTCAAGAGGAACTCCTACATTACGATCTTTTGTTACTCTTGATAATAAATATACTGGCATATCCACAGTTCCTTCAGGTGCAAGTACAGGGAAATATGAAGCAATTGAATTACGAGATAATAATTACCAAGATTTTTTTGGTAAAAGCATCAATTTATGCATTGAAAATATTCACAATATAATATCGCCTAAAATTATAAATTCTAATTTTGATACAATTCAAGAATTTGATGAAGTTTTATTAGCATTAGACAATTCTGAAAACAAATCAAATCTTGGTGCAAATACACTGCTATCTCTTTCAATGTCCTTTACAAAAGCTCTTGCTTTAGCAAATAATCTAGAAATTTACAAAATCTTTGATGATAATTACAATTCTTATCAGACACCTGTACCTCTAATGAATATATTAAATGGAGGAAAGCATGCAATTTTATCAAGTGATTTTCAGGAATATATGATCATTCCTCTTGGATTTGAAAATTATTCTGATGCCATAAATTGCTGTGTAAAAATATATTGGACTATCAAATCTTATTTGGAATCAAATGGAAATTCCACAAGTGTAGGAGATGAAGGGGGATTTATTTCTCCATATAATAATAATGAAGAACCTTTGAAATTAATAATTAAATGTATAGAAAAAGCAGGTTACAAACCTGGTGTAGAAGTTTTCCTGGGACTTGATGTAGCAGCATCAGAACTTATAG
>VFGQ01000007.1 GCA_009391605.1 SAR202 cluster bacterium | reverse complement strand
TAAACATTTCAGAATTCCAGGCCCCTGCTGTGATTACAAGTTTTTTACATTGATAAATATTTTTATCAGAAATTACCTCTATGTGAGATTCTTTATCTTCCCAAGATAAAACTTTTTCATTGTAATTTAATGTTGCCCCATAATTTAATGAAAGATTAGTATGAGCTTTTATAGATTCCTCAGGTATTACAAACCCTCCTTCTTTTGTAAATATTCCATAGAAATCAGAAGGCAAATTAAATCCTGGAAAATTATTCATAATTTCAGAAGCATCCATGATTTCATGTTCTAAATTATGTTCTATTGCAATTTTTACACAATCCTTGAATATAGGGCTATCTTGGCTACCAATATATATACAACCAGTCATGTAAAGGATTTGGTTATTATATTCTTTTTCTAATTCTCTCCATAATTCGAAGGATCTACGTATTAGCGGAACATAAGCAGTGTGTACGCGGGTGGTCAAACTTATTATTCTAGATAATCCATGAGAACTGCCATTTTCATGAATTTGTTCAAATTGTTCTATTCCTAATACATTCAGTCCACTTTTAGCTAAATGATATATGGATGAACTCCCGTGACCTCCGATTCCGATTACAATAACGTCAAACATAATTAAATATATACTCTCTTTACTCTAGTGATTATTCTTCATGGTGTCTAAATTTTCTTTGCCTTCCATAATACTGATGTCGTGCAACATCTTCCGCTTGAACTATTTTCTTTTTTACAAGTTTTTCATTTCTATATTCAGGGTCATTTAAAAATTTCCAGCAATCATTACAGAACTTAACGTTATCTTTAATTTTATCTCCGCATTTATCACAAAAGTTAGTCATTTAAATCCTAATTTATCTAAAAGCAATAATTAAAACTATAATAATCAAAAATTCAAATACTAAGAAACCTCCTAATAATTGCCATTCAATTTTTTTATTTGGAATATTTACAGGTATTCCATGCCATTTAAAAGATTTCATATAATAAGCTATTAAATTACGGTTATACTTATAAAGGATACTTCAAAGCTTATCAGAATTCTCAATATTAATTTCTTCTAGTTTATCAAATGCTTTGAAATTCAGCACCTTACTATAAAAATACAGTTCGGATTCAAGAGAAGATTTAATATTTTTTGATTGTCTAAATCCATGTTGTTCACCTTCATACATAATTAGTGCAAAAGGAATTTTTTTATCTCGCAAACCCTGTGCCATAATTTCAGCCTGAGAAGGGGGGACTATTTTATCTTCAGTTCCTTGAAAAATTATCATCGGGCAAGAAAGTTGATCAGTAAAGTTTATCGCCGATCTATTATAATATTTTTCTTTTTCTTCAGGATATTTTCCAATAAGAGAGTCCAAATATCTGGATTCAAATTTATGAGTGTCTTCAATAAAAACCGATAAGTCTGCTATACCATAATAAGTTGCACCTACCGCAAATCTATTATGGAATGTTAAAGCATTTATTGTAGTGTAACCTCCCGCTGATCCTCCTTTAATTGCTACTCTTAAAGAATCTACTAAATCCTGTTTTGAAAGAAAATCAACCGCAGCAATACAGTCATCTGTATCATAAATACCCCAATTCCCCTTAAGTGCATCTCTGAATTTTCTCCCATAACCGGCAGATCCACGATAATTCACATCAACTACAGCAAAACCTCTGTTTGTCCAAAATTGTATAGATAAATTAAGTGCATTAGATGTTGCGCCCGTTGGACCTCCATGGCTAATTACTAGAAGCGGAGGTTTTTCTTCTTTTGAACCTTCAAAATTTTTATTTTTAGGTTTGTAAAAATAAGCATAAGCTATATCATTTGATGTGGTATCAAATGATATAGCTTCAGGTATTGAAATTTCATCATTATCAATTTGAATAGGATTTGATTCTTTTAAAATATTTAAATTTTTAGTATTTAAATTTAATGAACAAACTTCGGTATTTGTAGTAGGAGATGATCCAACATATATTGCATTTCCATTACAAAAACTCAAATCACTGATAGAAGTATGTTTTACCTGAATCTCTTCAAGAATTTCACCAGACAAACTTATCTTTCTTATTAAGCCTTTATTTTTATCTTTGGATGAACCTTTAAGAAAAATGCAATCATCATAAATAAAGAAAGTCCTAAATCCAAATTGCCATGCAGGGCCTCCATGATCTGTTTCTTCTGATAGTATGTCAAATTTTTTTTGGTCTGAGTATTGTTTTAAGTTCCACCAATCAGATTCATCACTTATATAAACTAATTTCCCATCATCAGTCCATTCAGGCTGGACAATACTAACATTTTTCGATCCGTCAATTATTAACTTATTAGATATATTTTTTGACTCAAAATCGCCAATACATAATTCATTTCCATCCCAAGGCATATTTGGATGATCCCATTCTAACCAACATATTTGATTTGAGACAGGATTTGGCCTTGGAGAAGAATAAAAATCTCTTCCAGAAGCCAGGACAACAGTCTCAGAAGATGTTGTTGAAACTGCCACAAGTTCATTTTTAGCTTCTTTACCTTCATTGTGGGTTTCTCTTACACAAAATATCCACTTACCATCATTTGATAATGTTAAATCTGCATATCTAATTCCCATAGGAATATCAGATGATTCTGTAATAGGAATTATTTTATCTTCAAAAACTTTATAAATAAGCTGATCTTCCCAGTTTGTGAAGAATACAACTCCTCCGCTGACAACAAAAGATCCTCCTCCATATTCATGCACTGCATTCCTGGAGTTAAAATTATCAGTAATAATATCAGTTGTTGTCCCATCTGAATTGTGTTTAAGTATTACGTTTCTTCCAGACTCAGAAGGCCTACCCTCTAAAAAATAAATATCATTATTATCAATTCTTACTTCGTTAAATTTTAATCCACCCTCAATAATTTTCTCAGGAGTAATTGTTGATTCCCAAGATCCATATGGTGATTGTTTTTTATTACTCATAATATTACCTACCTTTTATTCTTTATGACTATATCATTATTTTCATAACTGTATTTACATACCAACCTACCTCAGCCAAATATACAATATAACCACTACGTGAAACGCAACAACCCAAAAAATCCAGTTGTTCATAAATCTAACTTTAAATGCGTCTGCTATTTGCCATTCAGTTTTTTGCTCATCTGGGTGGTTCGTGAGATTGATCTCCTGTCTATCTTTACGATCGGTTAAGTCTAGTTTTCTCATTATTACTCTTAGTTCTTTTCCATTTTCTTTATCACTCATTACTCTATTATAAACCGCCATA
>VFGQ01000118.1 GCA_009391605.1 SAR202 cluster bacterium | reverse complement strand
TTTTGCACATCTAAAAATACTGTATTTTTTATAATAGGATTATGCGAATTAGGGATTGATACGCCAAATCTTTTTACAGTCCCAATGTAAACTGGGTTTTTTAATAAATCATATAAAGTGGATATACTCCAAAGGTTGTTTTTTTTGGTTTTATATTTTTTCTGGTTCAAAAAAGCAGTAATTTTTCTTATTCCATAATTTTTATTAATATAATAATCAAATATGTTTCCTACCACTTTTTTCTCTGTGGGATTTGGAGTTAAATACCCCAAATCATTAATATCATATCCATACGGAACTCTTCCTAACCATTTTCCAGTTAAAAATTTATCTTTCATTTTTGATGTCACAAACGATGACCAATTATTATCTAAAATATTATTTGAAATATATCTATTAACAGTATCTTGATAAGGATCAGGAGTTACTTCATTCATACATAAAACTTTACATTGATAGAAATCAAACCAAAGTAAATGTCTAACTATTTCTATAATATCTCTCCCCAAATCAGAAGAGTTATTAATTAATATAAGATATTTATTATTATTAACCTTTATATCATGTTTCAATCTTTCAAATTCACTAAACATTGTAAGTCTAGTAGAATTGTTATCAGTATAAATATGGATTGGAGTATGGCCATTTAATTCGCAATATTCTTCAAAGTCAGATTTGATTTGCGATTTTATCTGCTTTTTATTTGAATTTGAAACTAAAAAATAACCAACACTTTGCATTTATATAAAATTGAGCTTAAATATATAACAATTTATTAGAACCTTTTTTTAATAACAATTACAATTAATACAAAGTACAAATTAAATAAATTTATAATTTCATGAATGATAAAAAACAAACACTTGTTTTATTTAATACATTAAATAAAACATTAGAATCATTTAAACCTATCAACGAGATAGTAAAAATTTATACATGTGGACCTACCGTATATAGAGATGCTCATATAGGAAATATGAGGACTTATTTACTATCAGATACTTTGAAAAAAACCTTAATTCATATAGGTTATAAAACGCTTCATGTAAAGAATATTACTGATGTAGGGCATATGAGGCAAGAGATGTTAGATCAAGGTGAAGATAAAGTAATTGCTGCTGCTATCAAAGAAGGCAAAACACCACAAGAAATAGCTTCATATTATACTGATAAATTTTTAATAGATGAAAAATCTTTAAATATTAATCCACCTGATTATATGCCTAAAGCAACTGATCATATTAATGAAATGCTTGAGATGATTGATATTTTAATCCAAAAAAAAATCGCATACGAAGTAAATCAAAATGTATATTTTGATATTTCAAAATCTAAAAATTACGGGATATTGTCTGGCAATATCAATAATTTAAATACATTAAATAATGAAGAAATTGACCCTAATAAACTTAATGGAAGAGACTTTGCTTTATGGAAATCGGCAGATAAAGACAGGTCATTAAAATGGGCAAGTAAATATGGTCCCGGATTTCCCGGATGGCATATTGAATGCTCAGCAATGTCAAAAAAATACCTGGGTGAATATTTTGATATCCATACCGGAGGTGTAGATAATATTTTCCCACATCATGAAGGAGAAATTGCTCAAAGCGAAGGTTGTTTTTCAAAAAAACATGTCAACTATTGGGTACATGGACAACATTTACTTTCTGAAGGAATCAAAATGTCTAAATCAAAACAAAATGAATATTTGATTTCTGATATTACATCAAGGTCAATGGATCCGTTAGCCTTTCGCTATTTATGTCTTATGACTAATTACAGAACAAGATTAAATTTTACTTTTTCTTCTCTACGAGCAGCTCAAAAGGGATTGAATAGACTAAGGCATCTATACTGGTTATATCAAAATGATAATTCAGTATCACTACCAATCAAAACATCATTAAATATGGATTCCATAAAAATATGGACAGAAAAAATAGATCAAGCATTATTAAATAATCTTAATACTTCAAAAGTAATGTCTTCATTATGGGAATTAACTAAATCAAACTTAACAGGTAAAGAAAAAGCATATATATTTGATTATATTGATCCTGTATTATCTTTGGATTTTAACAAATACCACAAAAAATTTAATTTAACTTCAATACCTCAAATAGAATATAAAAAAAGAGAACAATTTCGTAAAGAAAAAAAATTTACATTATCAGACAAAAAGAGAGAACAATACTACAAGCAAAACATAAAATTTTTTGACGGGCAAAATGGAGATTTTCTTGTAAAAAAAATGTCAAATTTCGAAACAAATATAAATACTAATAATATTTCTGGTTCTACTGATGTAAGCTCATTATTAGATTCTAAAAACAAAAAACAATTATCTGTCTGTATAATTGCAGATGAATACCTTGAAGATTTTAACAGATGCTTGCAATCTGTTATAAACAATGTGCCAAATCAAATCTCATATGAAATTTTAATTGCATTTAACGGAGTAAATATAAAAAATCAAAATCAAATAAAATCTAATTACAAATCAAATGAAAATCTTAAATATTTCCATATAGATCCAGTATGCGGAGCAGGTGCAGTGAGAAATATTTTAATAAAACAATCTACTGGAGAAAATTTGATTCTTTTAGATACCAGTATAGAAATAACTGGTAATATCTTCAAAGAAATAATCACTGATTTAAAAGATCAAAATATTGGTTTGACAGGCCCGTTCGGTTTAAAAACCAATGATTTAAATCATTTTCATGAAAATTCAATTAATAAAGAATATGTAGATGCCATTCAACTTTATTTACTTGCTTTAAGAAGAAATACTTTAATGAAAGTCGGATTATTCAGAGAAAACTTTAGGTTTTACAGAAATCTAGATATAGATTTTTCATTTCAGGTTAAGAATGAAAACTTTAAATTACTGTCTAACCCAAATATACCTATAAAAAGGCATGTTCATTCAGTATGGGAAAATACACATGAAAAAACAAGAGATGAATTAAGCAAGGATAATTATAAAAGATTTCTAACAAAATGGAAAAATTATAAACATTTATTAATTAACTAATAATGAAATTATTAATTAATGCAAAAATCTTTCCTAATAATAGGTCTAGATCAATAATAATTAAAAATAATAAAATTGAATTTATTGGGAATCAAGATGATATAAATATATCAAGTAAATCATTGGATATAATTGATTGTAAAAATAATTCTGTGTTACCTGGTTTAATTGATGCGCATATACATTTATTTGAATCAATTTCTAATTTAGAAA
>VFGQ01000050.1 GCA_009391605.1 SAR202 cluster bacterium | reverse complement strand
TAATTGTTAGCGACAATTTTCATTAAATGTTTTCTAAAGGATTAATTCATGAGAAATATTTTTTTTGGTTTGATTGTATTAATTATGATTATTGGGTGTAGTGCATCAGATAATCAGTCAAATAAAACTGAAGAGATTACAAGTCCACCACCACCTGCAAAAGTACCCGGAGATTTGAAAACCGAAAAAGAATTATCAGCCCAAGAAACTAAAGACAAGGGTAGGTTGGTAAAAATTCAAATGTTAGATGCTGGAGAGACTTATCTTTATGAACCTGCCAATTTAACATTTAAAGTAGGCGAGAAAATAACTTTTAAAATAACATCTGAAGCTGAGTTTCATACATTCACAATTGATGAATTAGATATATATGAAACTGCAGATGCTGGTGAAAGTTATGAATTTACAATAACATTTGAAACTGCCGGGACATACAGATTATATTGTGTACCTCATGAGACATTAGGAATGATCGGAGAAGTTACTGTTCAGTAGTTGTGTATTCAGTTTTTGAGTGTGTGTGGTATTTTATTTCCATTTATATGCTTTCGATTTAATAAGAAAATCATCCACTATTGAAGCATTTCCTGCTATAATTCCGTCGCTGTACAACCCTGCTTCGTTCCCATTTCTATCTACTATTTTACCACCCGCTTCTTTGATTTGGATTATTCCTGCTATCTGATCCCATATATTTAATTTGTAGCATATAAATAAATCAGATCTTCCACTTGCTAAATAAGAAAGACTTAAACCTGCAGATCCTGAAATTCTTAATCCTATAACATCAGAATAAATTTTTCGGATAAAATCTATTGTTTTTTGACTCCCCAGCCCAGAACCAGGTATTTCTACAGATAAAAAAGAATTATCGAATTTATTTTTATCTGAAACTCTAAATCTTTTGTTATTTACATAAAAACCTTTATCTTTTACTGCATGGAATATTTCTTTTCTATTAGGATCATATGTAAATCCGGCTAGTATTTTATCACCATATGTTAAGCCCAACACAATACAGTAATGAGGATGTCCATAAAAGAAGTTTTTTGTACCATCAATTGGATCTATAACCCAATTATAATCATCATTTAACAATTCACCTCCATTTTCCTCGCCGATAATGTTGTGATGGTTAAAATTTTTAATAATTTGATCAGATATAAAATTTTCAATATCTATATCAATTTTCGTGACTATATCTTTTTTTGCTTTAAAAATTGGTTTTAGATCAAAATTTTTAGATTGCTTTAAAATATTTCCTGCTGCTAATAAAATTTCAATTATTTGATCATTAAAAGGTTTCCCGTTTTTGGTGCTTGGGATAGAAAAGTTTTTACTCATTTATTTTGGCTTCTATTAATTCAAATTCAACTTGTTTATTATTTATTAAATTTCTGATGTGTCTTTGTTTTGTAGATAATTTACTTTTATTAGTTTTGAATTCTACTAAAATTATCTTATCTTCATTGAATTGAATTCCATCAATTGGATTACCTAAAAATTTAAAATCTTTTGAATTGTATGGATAGCTTTGTTCAAGGGGAAAAAACTCTTCACTTATTTGACCATATTTGGTGCTTAGGCTGATCTTATCTGATGTTGTTTTGGTAAGATTTTTTTGAAGTGTAGATATTTTATTTTTGTAATATGATTGTGATAAAAGTAAAATGATTAAAATTAATAATATTGTTATTGATAGAATTATATTTAAATCAAGCATACAGATCTCTCTTAAAATAAATTTTGTAAATATTCATTTAATTTAGCTATATGTATAATATCAAAATTGAGCTCATGTTTTTTAAAAATTTCAATTTCACTTCGCAATTGAACATCAATTATATTTCTTAACCCATTTGAATCAGAATGTACTTTCCACTCTGAATCTTCTGATGTTGTGTAAATTAAAATATGATACACATTTTGAATCTTTTTTTTGTGTAATTCACCCGTAGTATGTAGATATGCAGGTGCAAAATCGATAAAGTATGGAATTTGCTGTTTATGCATAATATTTTTGATTATTTCTTTTTCTATACTAATTTTTTCTTGGAATTTATCGAATTCATTTTTTTTATTATCATTTTCAGTAAATATTAAAAATGATATATATTTCAAATTTTTTATATTTATATTTGAAGAGACAGGTAGTTGAAATTCATTTAATGAAGGTAATAATTTATTGTGTTTGCCATACTCATTTTTGGCTAATTCAACATTAGGTTGTGTGAATGGATTAAACTCTAATCCTTTTTGAGATTCTATAAATGACAAACTGGTAATTATCAATTGTATTGCGTATATAAAAACCCCCAAATTTTCATTTTCAATATTATTTAATATTATTGATTGGGTTAGTTTTTCATTGTTTATTTCCGCTAAAGAATATTTATTGTTTTTAAAAAATATATTCACTATATCATGTCTGTTTTTCAACTTTTTTAAATCTGAGTTAAGAGGGATTAAGTATCTATTATTTTTAGCTAATGATTCTGAAATCATTTGTTGTACCCATAATAATTTTGGATCTTTTTCATTTGATGAGAGTAAATTCACAATATCAATTTTACAATCTAACATCTTTGATAAGTAATTAATTAAATTAATTAAAGAATGATTATTTGTTTTGATAATTGAATTTTTAAATTTTATAACTGATTTGAGCATTTTTTCAATGTTAACACCAGAAACAGCAGCTGATATTAGTCCGGTATAGGTAAAAGCTGAAAATCTTCCTGGTATATAGGGAGGATTACAGAATATTTCTTGGAAATTATTAGATTTTGCAAAATTATATAAATCAGAACCATAATCAGTTATAGCTATAAAATTATTCGAAATATCAGGAATGTTCATTAAATTTTGCATTATTGTTTTTGTTTCTATAGATTTGCCGCTTTTTGAAACAAAGAAAATAAGAGTTTTTTTGTAATTATTAATTACATCATTCAAATCACGGTCCTGAGTACCATCTATGAAATAAAATTTAGGTTTAAATGATTGTTTGTTATCACGAAATCCTTCAATTATTTTTTCATTATTTATCCATTGTTCTTTTAGTAATAATTCTGGAAGAATTGCACTTGCACCCATACCTATAAAAATAAATTGATCATAAGATTTTGATTTATTTACAAAATCATTAATTCCTTTGATTTGTCTTAGCATAAATTCAGGTGAATCTATCCACCCCAGAAAATTTTGTAATTCTAAATGATAGGGTATTTTTTTTTGAGGATTTAATAATTCGTAAAGAAAGTCTTGGATTTCTCTATATTTATCGTGCTTTGAATTGTCTAATTGTTTTTTTAAATGTTCTGATATTTCGTAATTTATCATTTAAGGTTTGTTATTATTTTCTTTGATTTAGGATACATTATAAATATTAATAAACTAGCAAGAATTAATGGAATAGAAAGCATTTTAAAATAAGTTATTGTGTTGTAGTTTCCAACAATTATTCCTGCTAAGCTTCCGGAAAAAGATCCTATTATTTGTCCTAATCCATACATTAAAGCAAATGAAGTTCCCTGCATTCTTTTGGGAATAATGTTACCTAACCAATTTCCTAAAGATGGGTCGCTAAAAGAGGTTAAAAATGAAATCAAAGAAAATATAATTATTAAGTAATTAAGATGGTTGAAAATTATTATAAATAATAAGCCTGAAATTAAACAGGAAATTATTAAAATATATTTTCTGTTATTATTTGAGTCTAAGTGCCCTCCAATGAAAGATCCGAAACCTCCCATTATGATGATTAATGAAGATATTATTGAAGTAAAAAAATCTATGTCATTTATATTCTGCCATTGATTCATAATAGATGTATTAATAAATACAGCTAGCATAAGCAGTAATCCCGAAATACCAAAATCTTTTAATGATGCAAATAAGTATATTGGATAAGAGTTTTTTATATCTAATTTGTATTTTTTGCTATTTTTAGCAGTAGATTTCGTATAAGTTAAATTTAATATTTCTTTATCAAAATAAATAAAGATTATAGGTATAGTCATAAATCCATATAGTAAATATGAGACTTGCCAGGAAAGTGCGCTGGAAATATTAATAAAAAACCAAGGAGCGAGAGAAATTCCTATTGCTCCCCCAAGACCATGGTAACCAAATGATTTACCAGGGTTGGTAGTATATTTTGTAATTGCACTTAATCCTACAGGATGATAGATTCCAGATCCGATTGCTAAAATCATTATGCCTATAGTGAATGTATTTGTATTATTTGAGATTGATAATACTAAACATCCAAGTGTTGATAATGCTCCAAATAGAATTATCCAATATAAAAAGTTTGATTTATCACTTAATATTCCCGCAGAAACACCAGATACACCTCTTAAAATACTGGATAAGTTATATATAATCCCCATAGTTAGGATACTAATATTAAGATTGTCTGAAACAAAATATAAAGTTAATCCAAAAATAATATGGGCAGAATCGCTTAATGCATGTGCATAAGATAAGTATAAATTTAATCTAAATTCTTTATTCATATAATTATTATTTATTTGTGAATGTTATCATCCTATGTTGACTAATGATATCTTTAATGAGAAACTATTTTACTGTCAAAATTAGAATTTTTATAATTTACTATATTAAAATAGATTCACCCTCATGTGCTCTCTTATATTAATATTTTATTAATAGGATAAATTGTGCCTAACCCAACAACTCATTTATTATTACTGTATGATCAAGTGTTAAATCCTACTGAAAGAGATTTCATGGAAAATTTTGAATATATTTTATTAGGAGCCGTTTCCCCTGATATTAGAGTGATAACTAAATCTGACAGAAAGGATTATCATTATTTTGATTTAAATTCTGGTATAAAAGGTGATGGAATTAAAGGGTTTATAAAAAATAATATTGATTTTAGTGATTTGGTAAAAAAGAATATAAATACAAATAATTTTATAAGAGGATATTTTTCGCATCTTATTGCAGATGAAAATTGGACTATAGACGTATTTAGAAAAATATTTATGAATAAAAGTATATTCCCTGATTTTCCTGAAGCTTTACTTTCAGACAGAGCTTTACAAATATATTTAGATATAAAAATTAACAGGCATAATATTGATTTATATCAATATTTAAAGCATGTTGATATAAATTTAATTTCTTTACCTCATAATATTGAGAAATTAGAAATCAATGAATGGATTACATTTTTATCTGATTTGAATTCTAAGTATGGAGAAAATCCTTGGAATCGTTTGAACTTTATGGCACAAAGGTTATCAAAATCACATAATTCTAATAAGATATTAGAATTATGTGATTCTTTTATGGCTGATATTGATAAAAATATAAATAATATTTTAGATAGATTGCCAAAAAATACTTTGGAAAATTATATTATCGATACTAAAGATAATATAAATAAAATATTTCATGAATATAGATATGATTAAAGTTGTAAGAAGTTTTCAAGAATAATAATAATATCAATTATGTTTTATTTTTATTGATATAGCCAAATAAGAGCCAATGGATTTATCAAAATTAACTAGTATAATGATTAATACAGAATTGATGTAATCGCATTTAAATTCTGAGTTTGTAAGAATAAAAAACAGGTAGATTAAATGAATTATGCAGATATAGAAAAATTAATGAATCCAATAATTAAAAATTTCAAAGTTTATGATGCTATGCCATCTAATGAAACTTTAATTCAGAAACATTCTATTAATTCAGAAAAAATTGTTAAATTAAATGGTAATGAAAATCCATTTGGACCTGCTCCTGAAGTTATAGATAATTTGATTAACATTCCTATAAATACTTATCCCGATCCTGAATTAATTAGATCAAGAAAATCTTTATCTGAGTATACTGGTTTAAATATTGAGAATATCGTTGTTAGTTCTGGTAGTGATGAATTGATTGATCTTTTTTTCAGAATATTTGTTACTCCTGGAGATGAAGTTTTAGACTTTACCCCTACTTTTGGGATGTATGCAGTACGTGCAGGATTAGCTGGAGCTAAAATTGTTCCTGTATCTAGAAATATTGATTTTGAATTAGATTATGAATCTATTAAACAAAAAGTAAGTGATAAAACAAAAATAATCTTTTTAGCTTCTCCAAATAATCCCACTGGTAATGAGAGTACTTTGGAAGATATAGAATTTCTTTTAAGTTTAAATAAAATATTAGTGGTTGATGAAGCATATTTTGAATTTTCTAAATCTTCTTATGCAAACTTAGTTGAAAAATACAATAATTTGGTGGTGATACGTTCAATGAGTAAATGGGCGGGACTTGCCGGATTGAGAGTAGGTTATGGTTTGATGTCAAAAGAGTTAGCAAAATTACTTATGGGAGTTAAAAATCCTTATAATGTCAGCACCGTAGCTGAAGAATCCTTAATTGTTTCTTTAAAATATGTTGATAAATTAATGGAAAAAGTGGATGAAATAATAGTACAAAGAGAGAAATTAAGTGATGCATTGGATCAAATTGATCAAATTAAAGTATATCCATCTAAAGCTAATTTTTTATTGTGTAAATTAGCTGACAATGATATACAAACTATTAATAACGCATTACTAAATGAAGGTGTATTTGTCAGATTGTTTGCAACTAAGGGCCTTGAAAAATGTTTCAGGGTATCTATTGGTTCTGCTGAAGATAATGAATATTTTTATACAAAATTGCAAAAAGTTTTAAAAATTCAATAATATATTAAATTTTTATCAATTGAAATGAGCATTAGGAAACAAAAAATATATTAACAAAACTGTGATAGATGTGGATTTTTATTCTTAAGGCTATCAATATAAAAACCTTTCCTAATTGACCCTTTAAAGATTTTATTTATTTTTACTAATGAGATTAAAAATCAGATAATAATTCATTTGAATATGTAAATAAATTAGGGGTTCCACCGCTATGAATGAAAATAACACTACTATCTCTATCAATTTTATTTGAATTAGCATATTCAATTAATCCAGACATTGCTTTTCCGGTATAGATTGGATCAAGGAAAATAGCTTCTTTTTTCGCTACAAGTTTAATTGCATTAATACTTTTTTCTGTTTGAATTCCATAGCCTTGCCCATAAAAAGATAAATCCCAATTTAAATCTTTATAATCCAGGAAATTAGATTTTAATTTATTATTGGATCTTTTATTTAAATAATTTAGAGCTTTATTAGTTATTTCTCTTATGTTCCTCATTCTTGGTTGTAGCCTTGGCCCAATACCAGTTATTTTCCAATGTGTGAAATTAAGAATTTTTTTTGCTAATGCT
>VFGQ01000102.1 GCA_009391605.1 SAR202 cluster bacterium | reverse complement strand
AAGAGGTATTTCAAAAAACCCAAGATCAACAGTAGGAACTACAACTGAAATTTATGATTATTTAAGAATATTGTTTGCAAGAATCGGAACTCCACATTGTATTAAATGTAATAAGGAGGTAAAAAAACAATCAATACAACAAATTGTTGATTCAATTAAATCTCTACCAATAAATACAAAATTTATGATCCTATCTCCAATCATTAGACATAGAAAAGGAGAGCATAAGGAAACTCTTAATATTGCTCGAAAATCAGGTTTTATAAGAGCGCGTATCAATGGGGAAATAAAAGAATTATCTGAAAAAATAGAACTGGAAAAAAATAAATGGCATACAATTGAAATTATAGTTGACAGGCTACAAATAAATAATGAAATTGACAATGACAGGCTAACAAATTCTATTGAAACATCTCTAAAATTATCTGAAGGTCTTATAAAAATTGCATTATCAAACAACAAAGAAATACAATATTCTGATACTTTTTCATGTCCAGACTGTAATATCAGTATAGAAGAAATAGAGCCTAGAAATTTTAGTTTTAACAGCCCTAAAGGGGCATGTGATACCTGTTCTGGAATTGGACATTCACTAAAGGTAAACCCTAAATTAATTATACCCAATAATAAACTTAGTATTGAACAAGGGGCAATAGCTCCATGGTTTAGATCAGGGGGTTATGCAAATATATATTTAGGTATATTTACCTCGATATCAGAACAATTTAAATTTTCATTACAAACTCCAATTAAAAATTTATCTGACGAAAACCTGAAACTCATTCTATATGGTTCAAAATCTAAACCTATAAAATTCAATTATGTTTCAAGAAGATTTGGGAAAATGCGTTACGATAGAAAATTCGAAGGTATTGTCAATAATTTAGCAAGAAGATACAAACAAACTAATTCTGAAGGATCTAGAGAAGATATAGAAAAATATATGTCTAAAGTAATTTGTCCTGAGTGCAATGGATTTAGATTACAAAAAGAATCTCTACAAGTAAAAATATCCAATAAAAATATTATTGACTTAACTTTCTTAAATATTTCAGAACTTTCTAAATGGTTTAAAGAAATTGTGAATTCAAAATCTAAAAATTCTGTAAAATTAAACAAAACAGAACTTTTAATTGGAGAAAGATTAATAAATGAAATAACTTCAAGATTAGAATTTCTTATAGGCATTGGTTTAAAATATTTATCTCTTTCAAGAGCATCAGGAACGTTAAGCGGAGGGGAAGCTCAAAGAATCAGACTTGCAACTCAAATAGGCTCAGGATTAACTGGAGTGATATATGTATGTGACGAACCCTCTATAGGTTTACACGCTGCAGATGACCAAATGTTAATTAACACACTAAAAAAACTAAGAGATCTAGGAAATACAGTTTTGATTGTTGAACATGATGAGGCAATTATAAGATCAGCAGATTACATTATTGATATGGGACCAGGAGCTGGTGAGTCAGGAGGGAAAATAATTGCAAAAGGTAATTTAAATAATATTATTAAATCTACTAGATCTATTACAGGTGCTTATTTATCTCATAAAAAAATAATAAATAATAGTAAAAATAGAAATATTTTAAATAACAAATATATAAAAGTTTATGGTGCTTCAGAAAATAATTTAGATAATATTAATATAAAAATACCATTAGGTTTATTCGTAGCAATAACAGGAGTGTCAGGTTCAGGTAAAAGCACTTTAGTTAATGAAATAATTTATAAATCAATAGCACAAAAAGTAAATAAATCTAAAAACACGCCCGGCAAATTCCAATCTATTGATGGAACAGAATTCATTGATAAAATAGTTAATATTGATCAATCTCCTATAGGACGGACTCCAAGAAGTAATCCTGCAACTTATACCGGTACATTTACATATATCAGAGAATTATTTGCCAATTTACCTGAATCAAAATCCAGAGGATACAAACCAGGAAGATTTTCTTTTAATGTTAAAGGCGGTAGGTGTGAAAATTGTTCTGGAGATGGAGTTATAAATATTGAAATGCAATTTTTGCCAGATGTATCCATATCCTGCGATTCTTGTAAAGGGAAAAGATATAATAGAGAAGCTCTTGAAATTGAAATGAGAAAGAAAAATATATCAGACATTTTATCTATGAGCGTTGAACAAGCATCTGCATTTTTTTCTAAAATACCAAGTATCAAGAATAAACTTGAAACTTTAAAAAATGTAGGTTTAGGATATATTAAGCTGGGACAACCTTCTACACAACTTAGTGGTGGAGAAGCCCAAAGAATAAAACTATCATCTGAGCTATCTAAACGATCAACAGGAAAAACTTTATATATATTAGATGAACCTACAACAGGTTTATCTTTTGAAGATTGTAATATGCTTATTAACGTTTTACAAAAACTTGTAGAAGGCGGGAATACAGTGCTAATCATTGAACACCATTTAGATGTAATTAAATCAGCTGATTGGATCATTGATCTTGGTCCAGGGGCAGGCGAGGAAGGAGGAAAGGTGATATATGAAGGTTATACAAAAAATATAATGTCAAACAAACTATCATTAACAGGAAAATTTCTAAAATCCCATCTAATGAAAACAGGGAATAATAAATAAATTACACCATATATAGTATACTAATAAATAAAAATACCATATAAAGTAGATATATAAAGTAGTTGAATAATAATATTAATTTAATTACAATAAAATGCAAAAATATTCATATAAAAAAGAAAGAAGGTAACTATGCCAGTAATAGCTTTAGGCGGATTAACAGCAGGTGGGGGGAGAATAATTGGCCCTAAAATAGCGAAAAAACTAAAAATAGATTATGTGGATAAAGACATACTAAAGCAAGCAGCTTTGCAAAGTGGAATAGATATAGAACTTTTTACAAAAAAAGAAGAGACTCCAACTACTTTTGGACAAACATTTCTAGAAAAAATTTCTACTATCTTAGAAAAATCTGCTTTTGCAGGAGCTGTTGGAGATCCACATTTTGGACCAGGTGCAGCAGCATTTCTTACTCATGAATTTGAAGATTTAACTGCAGAAGAAAATAAAGAAAAATATCATCTGAATGACGATGAATATAGCCAAGGGATACAACAAACTGTTCTTCAATTAGCAGAATTAGGAAGTATTGTAATTGTGGGTAGAGGCGCCAACATAATACTAAAGGATGATCCGCGAGTATTAAGAGTAGGACTAATTGCCAACGAGGTTGATAGAATTAACAGGATTGCAAATTACGAGGATGTTACTTATGAAAATGCCAAAACAATAATGATTAATAGAGACTCAGCCAGAATTCAATTCTTTAAAAATAATTTTAATATAGATGACCCTGACAATAGATTTAATTATCATGCCATTTTAAATACAAGTGAAATGAATTTTGATCTTGCAACCGACATAATAATTGATATGTCTAAAGATTTACATTTAGATACAAACTAAAAATCTTTATAAACCATCTCTCCATTTACAATTGTTGCTGAAATTTTACATTTCAAAATATCAACATTGGGTAATGTAATTATATTTCTATCAATAAGTGTAAAATCTGCAATTTTCCCTATTTCTATATTTCCCTTGACGTTTTCTTTAAATGAGCCATATGCAGTGTTTTTTGTATATATTTCTAATGCTTCTTTTAAATTCAACAATTCTTTAGGTTGCCAACCTCCAGGGGGAGTATCATCAAATTTAGTTCGATTTACTGCTGCATAAATACCCATTAACGGAGAGGAATCTTCCACAGGAAAATCTGAGCCTCCAATAAGTAATATATTGTTATTAATTAACGTTTTCCACAAGTATGAATCTTCTATTCTTTCTCCTAGCCTCTCTTCAGCCATATACATATCCGATATACAATGCATTGGTTGTACTGATGCTATGATATTTAAATCATATATCTCTTTTATATCACTTGCTTTTATAATCTGAGCATGCTCAATCCTTGTTCTATGATCAAATTGATCATAATCAGAATTTTCAAATACTTCTCTTAGTGCATAAACAATTTCTCTGTTAGCTTTATCACCAATTGCGTGTATACATACCTGGAAATCTTGTGTAAATGCTTGTGAAAATAAAGTTTTTAATTTATTTTTATCTAAAATCAAAATACCATATGTTTCTAAATTCTGATACTGTTCTATTAATGCAGCACCATTAGAGCCCAAAGCTCCATCAGCAATCAATTTAACACTCCTTAGCTCAAATAAATCAGATTTATATTTGGATACTTTATTCTCAAATAACTCCTGATTAGCCATTGCGTAAATCCTGATTTTTAATTTGTTTTCATTTATGAGTTCTTTATAAGCATCAAATTGTATAGATGAAATACCAGCATCATGCACCTCTGTTAAACCTTTAGACAAACATATTTCCTGTGCTTTCAATATCCATTTTTTAACATCATCAATATTATCTTTTGGGATTATATTACGAATTAGCTGTTGTGCTTTATCTACTAATATACCTGTTAACAATCCATTTTCTTTTAAGATTTCCCCTCCAACAGGGACAGGAGTATACTCTTGAATATTAGCCATATCCAAAGCCTTTTTATTACACCAAGTTGCATGCCCATCTATTCTTGATAAAGTGATTGGGGTATCAGGGAAATTTACACTTAAATAATCATTATCAGGTAATGATTTAGTTTCAAAATTTTCTTGATTCCATCCCCCTCCATTTATCCAAAATATATTGCTATTCAACTTAAGAAAATTTTTAATTTTCTTTACAACCTCAAACTCGGACTTACAATCTCTTAAATCAACTTCATATTGATTCTTGCCTAAATGTGTCATATGCCCATGACTATCCACAAATCCTGGCAACATAAATAAGTTACTACAATCTATAACATTAATATTTTTATCATAATTTTTATTACACCCAATATCAGTAACAACCCCATCTTCTACAAGCAGATTCGCTTCATAAGATTCAAATTTATCAATATCAATAATATTTACATTAGAATAAAGAGTCGTAGTCATAAATCAATTTTTATAAAAGATTTAAATAAATTAATATCGCTTTTATTTATATAATTTTTATTCATTACGAAAACATCCCTTTTAAAATTTATTATTTATAGATATCAAAAAATCTAATGTTCTAGATTGTAAGTTTATTCTTTTATTAATGTCCTCAGCAAATACTACAGCTAATATTTCTGTAACACCTGAATTGGCATATTCTTGCAATATATTATATGCATAATCCTCATCACCAACTATAGCTAAATCACCTGGATCTTTTACCCCTTCTTGAATAATCATTTTTTTATAATTGGGATAATTATTATAAAATTTAAAAATAGATTTAGCTTCATAAGTAACTCTCTCCAGATCGTCAGTAATACATATAGGAATTGCTGAGACTATACTTCTCCTATTATCTGATGTCGAGTTTAAGACAGGGAAAATATTACTATTAATAGTCTTGTAACCTGTCATCCATGTTATGGTACCTTCCGTATATTTTTTAGCAATGCCCAACATTTTAGGACCTAGTGCTGCTAAATAAATATCTAGATCATTGCAAATTTCAGCATCTATGGATACATCAACATTAAATATATTTCCATTAAATTTTGAGTATCCCTTATTTAAAATATCTTTCAATATTATTACAAATTCCTTCATATATAAAACAGGATTGACATATTTAAGCCCTAATTCATTTTCCACCCGGTATTTATGGGATACACCTAATCCAATTTTTAATTTATTATTTGAAATCAATCCAGTAGTTAATATCTGCTGGGCCAACTCAACAGGATGCTTAGAAAAAACAGGGATAACTGCAGTTCCTAATTCCATGGAGCTTATTTGAGTACTTAAATACTGAACTAAGGTTAAAGCGTCATAACTATTAGCATTTGCAATCCATAGGCTTTTAAAACCTTTTTCTTCTAATGCTTTAAAATAATTAATTCTGTCAAAAAATCCTATTTCACGATCAAAACTACCTGAATATACACTAATTTTCAAAATTTCCTTCTCAAAGTACAAAATTAATAAAAAAAGACATCTAAACCTATATGTAATCTCATAAAATCTGTATATATTTTCAAGTAATAGTAATTATTTTCAATATATCATTGTTGCATACTACGATAAATATGAGTATTCTTAAACAATAATTTGTAAAAAAATAGTTATAAAATATATAGGAAGAAGTATCTTGATATGTTAAGATACTTTACTGAATTTGATTTAAATATTTAAAATAAAGGTGCTGAGATCATGCCCAAGAAAAATATATTAAAATACACAGCTTTAATTATGGCATTCGCTTTTGTTGCATTGCCAGCAAAACTAATTCATGCAGCAACTATCAGTGGTAGTGGTTCTGCTATGATTTCCACTGGCTCTTCAGCAGGTGACACTCTAACAATTTCTATGACTGGTGTTACCTCGCCAAAAGGTACAATGAAATATAATGCTTACTTACTTACTGATAGTATGACTAAAACAAGTATTGGATCTTTATCAGTGGATGAGGATGGCGCAGCGAAACTATCCCATACTTCAGATTCCGGAGATATACTAACAAGTTTTAGAAGATTAGAAGTTCGAGAAGAATCAGGCTCATCATCAAGAATTATTTTTGCAAATACTATGCCAGGCCAAAATGTGAAAGACATAAGAGCACTTGTTGATTCAAGTTCTGCTATTTCTAGTTTAGAAGCAGTACTAGATAAAGCAATTGCAAATGCTACAGCCGGAAAAAATGCTAGTGCAACTGCAGATCTTGTAACAAGCGCAAAAGCTATGATTAGTGATGTAGACGATATTTCTAAAAATATTGCATCAGCAAAGGCAGCTGTGACAAAAGCTATTGGAACAAACCTGACCGGATCTTATGCTTATGATTACGGGACATCTGCCAATACTGCATTAGATGTAATTCAAGCTAACGTAGATGCAGGTGTTATATCAGCAACTCAAGCTCAAACATTCTCAAATCATGAAACCGGAGCTATTCTAATGAATGATGCTCTAAACCAAATACTTAGAGCAAAAAATAATGGTACATTAGTCGCAACGAAAAATGCATATAAAATGGGTTCATTTAAATTATCTAAATTAGATGATATTACTACAACAGTACAAAATGATACTAGATTAACTAAACTTTCCAAAGCTATTACTACAGCCGGACTACAAGCAACTTTATCCGGAGCAGGCCCTATGACCTTGCTAGCTCCAACTGATACAGCAATAACTGCGTACGGTGATGATAAATGGACAACTCTTTCTACAAATTCAGCTAATCTAAAAAGAGCTTTAGAAGTACATGTTTTAGATACTCATATATTATCTGGTGACAGTAAGATTGATATCAGAATATTAGATAGTAACCAAGCTAACTACACTGCAACTGATATTGAGGCAAGTAATGGTATCATACATCTAGTAGATACAGTGATCAGCAGAAGAGGTCCTTTCCCTGGGCTCCCTAGTGTTGGTGCACATAGCTACAACTTAGAAAACTACTCATATTTATTACTTACCTTTGGATTATTACTTCTTATCGGTTCAGGAGTTACCAGGTTAGCAATTAATAAGAAAAAATAATCTGATTTAAATAAAATCTAATAAAAAAAGACCGGACAAAATCCGGTCTTTTTTTTTATTCCCAATTCATTGCAGATTTTATTGTAGGGCAATTTTGATTAAAAATTAATTTGATTTGATTAGCAATATCCATATGCTCTTTTTGTGTCCCATGACTCGATCTTAGCTCTATATAATGCATCCAGCTTCTAATGGTACCAGTCATATACATCCTTGTCGTAGTTGCTTGTGGCAGAACAAATCTAGCAGACTCTTTAGCTATACCTGCATTTAACATATCATTATATAATTCTGTTGCTTCATCAAAATGCTTCTTAATCTTTTTATAAAATCCATTTTTAATATCATCAGAAATATCGTCAATTGAATTTTGTCTATTTTTAGTATCTTGTCTTCTTAATTCAGGCAAATCTATAGATTCATTAATTAAGTTTTTCTCTGCATATCTTTGACTAAACTGTTGGTAAGTAAAAGACCTATGTCTTAATATCTGAGTAGCAATTGCTAAAGATGTTTGAATTTCTATAGTCATATAAGCCTGTTCAAAAGGTGACCAATGGCCATGCTTGATCATATATTTTAATAAACCTTCATACTTTTCATTATCCTGATTTTGGGGATTACTAACTCTAGCTATATATGCAATAGTTTCTTCAGCATCAGGTGTAATAGATACTAATTTTACTTTATTCATAGTATTAATCTAAATAATCAAATTTACAGGGTTTTCTAAATTATTTTTAATTTCTGCCAAAAATTTAGCCCCTTCAGCACCATCAGTAACTCTATGGTCTGCAGACAAACTAGTATTCATAATATTAGATATCATTATATCTTCTTCAAGGCTAACAATAGGTATTTTTTTCACTGATCCAACAGCTAGCATTGCAGTTTGAGGAGGTAAAATAATCGCTAAAAAACTGTTAACATCAAACATTCCTAAATTACTAATCGAAAATGTACCTTTTGTATATTCTGCACTTGTTAATTTACCATTCTTAGTTCTATCAACCAAATCTTTAGATGCAATTGATAATTGCTTAATATCCATATCATTACAATTAATTATTGAAGGCATTATTAAACCATCTTCCAGAGCTATTGCTACAGAAACATTGATCTCTTCATTCATATTAACTGTACCATTTTCATATCTGCTATTAAATATCGGGAATTTTTTAAGTGTATCAATAACAGATTTCATTATCATGTCATTTATACTAATTTTAATATTTTGGTATGCTAGTTTGGAATTTATTTGAGATCTTATTTCTAAAGCGTTATCCATATTAATATCAGTACTTAAATAATAATGAGGTACTTCTTGTTTACTTCTTTGAGTAACTCTGGCTATTTGTGCTCTCATTTTATTTTCTTCTTTTACAGTACTATCTGTATCTTGAATTTGTGATTCAACCTCATTTGTTTCTAATTTGAAATTAATTTTAACTTTTTCTGTTGTTTCAACATTATCAATTAATTGCAGAATATCTGATTTCACAATTCTTCCCCCAGGACCTGTACCTATAACATTATTTAAATCAATATTATTGTCATTAGCAAGTGTTTTAGCTAAGGGAGAAGCTTTTATTTTTTGATCAATGCTAATTTCTTCCTGCTGTATTTCTTCCTGCTGTATTTCTTCCTGCTGTATTTCTTCCTGCACTTCTTCTTCCTGCACTTCTTCTTCCTGCACTTCTTCTTCCTGCACTTCTTCTTCCTCCATTAAATTAGTACCATCACCAACTATAGCAATTGGTTCTCCTACATTAACTTTAGTTCCTTCCTCAACTAAAATTTTTTCCAAAGTACCTTCTGCATAAGATTCAAATTCTACAACAGCTTTATCAGTTTCTATTTCCGCAACCGGTTCACCAACCTTTACTTCAGAACCTTCTTCTTTCAACCATTTAACCACAACTCCTTCTTTCATATCATAGCCCATTTGTGGCATATTAAGTTCTTCAGACAATTAATACCTCCTAAAAACCAAAAAGTTCTTTAATTTTATTCATTGCTCTATCAATATTTGGAATAACCTTATCCTCTAGTTCTGCACTATATGGCATTGGAACATTTAAACTATTTATTACACCAACAGGACCATCAAGATAATCAAAACATTTTTCTTGAATTACTGAACTAATGTATGAACCAAAAGATCCAGTTTCCCAATACTCATCTAATATTACAACTTTATTTGTTTTTTTAACAGATTCAAATATTAATTCAAAATCAATTGGGTTCAAGGATCTCAAATCAATTATTTCAGTATTAATATTACTTTTATTTAATTCGGTAGAAACTAATTTTGCAAGTGGCATCATACCTGACCATGCTATAAGAGTTAAATCATCCCCTTTTTCCAAAACTTTAGGAAGGCCAATGGGGGTTTCATAATATTGATCAGGAATGTCATTTTTAACACCATATAACATTGAATGTTCTACAAATATCACTGGATTATTTTCATTAATAGCAGATCTAAATAAACCTAAAGCATCTATAGCATTGGAAGGTGAGACAACTTTTAATCCTGGTACTGAAGCATACCATCCTTCAAAGCTCTGTGAATGAGTTGCGGCCAATCTACCTCCGGCACCAGTAACTGTTCGTATTATAATCGGAACACTAAGTTGTCCATCAGACATATAATGAATTTTAGCCGCATGATTTACTATTTGATCTATAGCTAATAAAGAAAAATTTATTGTCATAATTTCTACTATTGGTTTCATTCCCGCCATAGAAGCTCCAATAGCAGCACCTACAAAACCTGATTCAGATATTGGAGTATCCATAATTTTTTCACTTCCATATTCTTCAAGCAATCCTTTTGTTACAGCATAAGGTCCTCCGTACATTCCAATGTCTTCTCCCATTAAAAAGACATTTTCGTTATTATCTAAAGCTTCTTTCAAAGCCTTATTCAAAGATTCTCTTATAGTTAATTCTGCCATTTATTCCTAATTATCTGAATAATAAATTTTATCCATTGCTACAGACATATCTGGTAATGGACTATTCTCTGCAAATTTTAAGCAATTTTCAATTGTTACCTTTACTTCTTTTTCTATATTACTTATATCAATATCAGTAAGTAATTTATTTTCTTTTACATATTCTTTGAATAATAAAATAGGATCCTTCTCTTCCCACTGTTTAATTTCTGAATCCTCTCTATATGAAGAAGGGTCAGCCATAGAATGCCCTCTAAATCTATATGTCATAGCTTCTATCAATACAGGTCCTCCACTTGTGCGAATTTTATTGATAGCTTCCTTTGCTGAATCTTGTACTGTAAGAACATCCATACCATCTATACGTGTTGCCGGCATTCCATAAAGATCTGCAAATTTATATAAAATATCAGCAGCAGCAGATGATCTTTTAACATGTGTACCCATTCCATATTGATTATTTTCAAGATAAAACAAAACAGGAAGATTCCATAAAGCAGCCAAATTCATAGATTCATGAAATTCACCTTCATTTACCGCACCATCTCCAAAAAAGCATAGAACTATTCCATCCTTTTTTTGTTTTTTTAAAGCTAAGCCAATTCCGATAGCAATAGGCAAGTGCCCTCCAACTATAGCATATCCACCCATAAAATTTAATTTCTTATCAAACAGATGCATAGAACCGCCTTTACCTCTGCTACTTCCTCCTTTTTTACCATATAATTCTGCCATAATCTTATTTGGATCCATGCCTCTAGCAAGTGCGTGTCCATGATCTCTATAATGTGTTATCACATAATCTTGATTAGTTAGTTGGGATATCGCCCCAACAGCAATAGCTTCTTCACCAATATAAAGATGTAAAAATCCTTTTATTTTTCCTTGCATATACATTCTTCCACAAGCTTCTTCAAAATGTCTTATTTTAGACATTTCTAACAAATAACTTCTTGCAGTTTCTTTATCTATATTCGACATAAATTAAATATGTATAGCACTCCCTAATGCCCCAAGAGATGATTCTTTTAATACTTCTGAAATTGTCGGATGTGGATGTACTAAATCTCCAATTTCTTTTGAAGAACCCTCTAATAATTTTAAAATTCCAATTTCACCAAGTAATTCTGAAACATTAGTGCCAATTAAATGAGCACCTAATAATTCTCCAGTCTCTTCATCAAAAATCAATTTAGAAAATCCTTCTGAATGTCCCATCCCTAAAGCTTTCCCACTAGCTGAAAGAGGGAAAATACCTATTTTGATCTTATAATCTTTTTCTTTTGCCTCTTCTTCTGTTAAACCTATACTCGCTATTTGTGGCTCACAATAAATTGCTCTTGGCATGTCTATATAATCATTTATTGGCTCTGGGTTTAATCCTGCAATTTTTTCTGCTACAACAACTCCTTGATGAGAAGCGACATGGGCTTGTAAAAGTTTTCCTGTGACATCACCTATAGCATAGATGTTGTCTATATTTGTTTTCATAAAATTATCTATATTAATCCAACTGCGATCTGTTTCAATTCCAATCTTTTCAAGTCCTAAACCTTTAATATTTCCTTCAGCTCCAACTGCAATTAATACAGTATCAACTTCTAAATCCATTTGCTCATCTTTTACTTTCAAATGAGCAACAACATTTTTTTCAGTGACATCCAAAGTATCTATTAAAGCATTTGTAATTATATTTATACCTTTCTTTTTATATATTTTCGATAATTCATCGCTTATACTTTTATCTTCTTTATTTAATATTCTGTCTTCTAATTCAACTATTGTTACTTCGCTTCCATAAGCATTAAATATGTAACTAAATTCTACTCCTGTAGCACCACCACCAACTATTATTACTTTCTTAGGAACATCTTTTAATTCTAATGCCTGTCTACTTGTTATTACTTTAGATTCATCTATAGGCATATTAGGAAATTCCATAAATATTGAACCTGTTGCTAAAACAATATTATCAGAAGTAATATTAGTATTAGCACTTTTCAACTTAATCTCATTAGAACTTATCAATTCAGCTGTATCTTCAAATACTTGAACTTTATTTTTCTTTAATAAATAAGAAACACCTGTTGTAAGTTTTCTAACTACCTTTCTGCTTCTTTTTACTGCCTGAGAAAAATCAGGTGTGAAATTATCTATTTTAATACCAAATTCATCAGATTCCTTAATTAAATTAAGTACTTCGGAATTTCTCAATAATGCTTTAGATGGAATACAACCCCAATTTAGACACAATCCTCCGACTTCTTCCTTTTCAATTAATGCAGTTTTCAAACCCAATTGTGCTGCTCTTATTGCTGAAACATATCCACCAGGTCCACCACCTATAACTGTTACTTGAAAATCGTTCAATAAAACCCCTTATGTTTTTTAAACATACATAATACAACATTTGCAAATCTTTAGTAATAAAAGATTAATGTACTAAAATATAATATTATTAAGTTAATTATTTATAATATTATATTAAATTAATTAAAACTAAGTAATAATCATGGGAATTTTTATACATCTCAATAAATTAAATCAGAAACCAAAAGAAACCCTATGGAGAAATTTTGCCTGAAAAAATCACTGTTGGCATATTAAAAGAAAAGGATAAATCAGAAAACAGAGTATCTTTAGTTCCAAAAGATGTTAATTTATTAATAAAAATGGGTTTATCAGTAGAATTAGAAGATGGGGCCGGAGAAAAAGCAGGTTTTTTTAATCAAGATTATGAAAATGCCGGCGCAAAAATATCTAAAAAGTTGACCGATAAAATTAATATAATAACTTCCCTAAATGCATTTTCTTCCCAAGAAAATTCATATGTGAAAAATTCTTTAATAATTAGTACAACTAATATAAGAAACGATAATAAAATTATCAAAACATGTGAAAAAAACAATTTATCTGTTATCGCAATGGAATTTGTTCCAAGAATTGCCAGGGCACAAAAACTTGATGCTCTTTCATCGCAAGCATCCATAGCGGGATATAAAGCAGGACTTATAGTAGCTAACTCTTTAAACAAATATATACCTTTAATGATGACTGCTGCCGGAACAATGCTTCCGGCCAATGTATTGGTTTTGGGGGCTGGTGTAGCAGGATTACAATCAATAGCTACTATGAAAAGATTAGGTGCAGACGTTACAGGATATGATATTAGACTAGCTGCTGGTGAAGAAATTAGGTCTTTAGGAGCTAAATTTATTTCTGATGAAATCGTACAAGATTCAAAAACAGATGGTGGTTATGCTAAAGAACAAAGTAAAGAAAATCAAAAGTCACAATTGGAGTTTTTAAAAGAATATATTATTAAAGCTGATGCAATTATATCAACAGCAGCAATCCCGGGTCGCCCTGCACCAAAATTAATTGAAAAGAAAACTGTTCAATTAATGAAGCCTGGAAGTGTTATAGTAGATGTTTCGGCTCCTTTAGGAGGGAATTGCGAATCTACAAAATTAGGAGAAATGATTATTATAAATAATGTTAAAATCTTTGGACCTTCAAATTTACCTTCAGAAATGGCCTATGACGCATCGACTGTTTATTCAAAAAATATATTTAGCCTTATGGAATTACTTATAAAAGATAAAAAAATAGAAATTAACCTTCAAGATGAAATCATTGATGCAATGTTAGTAATTGAAAAAGGTGAAAAAAGAATCAAGGAATAACATTGGACTTATTACCTTTAATTATAATTTTTGCTTTATCATTATTTATAGGATATGAAGTTATCACAAAAGTACCTTCAACTTTACATACCCCTTTAATGTCTGGATCAAATGCTATATCTGGAATAGTAATAGTTGGGGCAATCATTATCGCGTCAAATGCTAATGGGATCATAGCATTAATATTATCTATCCTTGCCATAGTCTTAGCAACTATCAATGTTATTGGAGGATTTATGGTAACCGATCGTATGTTAGCAATGTTCAAAAGAAGCAAAAATAAGGATTAATTTTGTTAGACATCTCATCAAATATAGAAAATATTATTTATCTTATTTCTGCTTCTTTATTCATTGTTGGATTAAAAAGATTAGCATCTCCTATTACTGCTAGAAATGGTAACAGATTAGCATCTTTAGGGATGCTTATTGCAATAGTACTAACAATTTTAAAATACTCTGATAATAACTTTGAATGGATAATCCTTGGGATTGTTATAGGAGGATTATTAGGAATAATACTTTCTAAATATGTTCAAATGACAGCAATACCTCAACTAGTAGCAATTTTCAACGGATTTGGAGGAGGGGCAAGCGCACTTGTTGCTATATATGAAATCCTTTATCAAAAAGAATCAGTAATAAGTATTTTTGTTTTAGCAGCCATAGTATTTTCTACAGTGCTTGGATCGTTAACATTAACCGGTTCATTCATTGCTTTTGGGAAATTACAGGAAATAATTCCAACCAGGCCAATACTATTCCCTTTAAGAAATTATTTAAATTCTCTTTTATTATTATTAATTATTTTCTTAGCTATAATAATGGTTATTCCAAACTTTAGTTCTCTAAATATTCTTTATATCTTAATTGTTTTATCATTACTTGCCGGAATCTTAATAGTAATACCTATCGGCGGTGCAGATATGCCCGTAATAATAGCATTGTTAAATTCATATTCTGGAATAGCTGCAGCAGGTGCAGGCTTTGTACTTAATAATCCTGTTCTTATTATTTCCGGATCTTTAGTTGGAGCATCAGGATTAATATTAACCAGAATTATGATTAAGGCAATGAATAGATCCTTAGCTAATGTGATACTTGGAGGATTAGGCTCAGAGGAAGGTTCTCAACAAACAAATTCAAACGAAAATAGACCTGTAAAATCTTTAAATACTGAAGATGCTGCAATGATTTTAGAATATGCTGAAAATGTGATCTTTGTTCCTGGATATGGCCTAGCTGTAGCTCAAGCTCAACATCAAATAAATGAATTGGCAAATATATTAAAAGATAAGGGGGCGAACATAAAATATGCAATACATCCTGTTGCAGGAAGAATGCCTGGGCATATGAATGTTTTATTAGCAGAAGCAAATATTCCTTATAATGAACTAAAAGATTTGGATGAAATAAACTCCGAATTTGATAATGCAGATGTTGCTGTTGTTGTCGGAGCAAATGATGTTACCAATCCAATTGCTCGTACAGATCCAAGTTCTCCAATATATGGCATGCCGATATTAAATGTAGATAAAGCAAAATCAGTTATTGTACTAAAACGTTCAATGGCTTCTGGTTTTGCAGGAATTGAAAATGAATTATTCTTTTTAGACAAAACTAGTCTATTATTTGGAGATGCAAGAGATTCAATTGAAAAAATGACCAGAGAAATTAAAAATTTAGATAACATTTAAAAAAATTATTTATAATCATGCCTGCATTCATACATCACAATAAATTAAATAATAATCCTGAACAATCTTATGAAGAAATTGCTATAGATAATAATCAAGGATGTGAAAATCTCATACAAAGTATTTTATATATTAAAAATACACCTGTTATATTTGATAAAACTAAAGTATCGCAAAGAGTGGGTTATGTAATATCAGGTAAAATTAAAATTAAATACAAAGGTGAGTACTTAAAGCAAACTATTAATAAAACATTCACTCTTGAGGCAGGGAGTAGTTTCCTGATCCCAGAAGGAACTGATTCTAGATTAGATAATTTAGATGATAATTACTCAATGATACTTCTAGTCAAAAGCCCTCAAGATGAATTTGCAAAACTTAAAAAAGCCAAAATAAATAATTTCAATGAAGATTTATTAATTGTAAATAAAAATAATCAGGAAAATTTGCCAGCAGGGGAAGACAGATACTTCAAACTTATGATTGATCCACAATTTGGATCAAAATATGTAACACAATTTCTTGGGTATATTAAAAAAATAAAAGCACCATTCCATGATCATACATACGATGAAGTAATTTATATTTTAGAAGGAGAAGGAATAGTGCATCATGGTAATTCAAAAACAAAAATCAAAAAAGGTTCAAGTGTATATCTGCCTCCTGGAACAATTCACAGATTAGAAAACAAAAACAAAGATGTAGAATTACAATTATTAGGTGTGTTTTGCCCGGCCGGAAGTCCTGCAGACAAAGATGAAAAATAAATATGCTTAACTTTCTAACTAAAAATTATCATTGGATAATGTTACTTTTAATATGGGCTGTTTACACGTGCTTTGGAATAGTTAGTGGCTCATTAGCACCAATTTCCCCCTTACTTATTACTGATCTGAATTTTACTTACACACAAATGGGGATCATATTAGGGTTTTGGCAATTTATCTATATTTTTACTGCTATGCCTACAGGGAATATTATTGACAAATGGGAACTAAAAAAATCTATAACAATTGGAATTATTGTGATGCTAGCTTCTATGATATTAAGAGGGGTTTCAATTAATTTTATATCTTTATTGCTATCAGTAGGTTTGTTTAGTTTTGGAGGTCCTATCGCTTCCTCTGGATCTCCAAAACTTGTTGCTACATGGTTCAAGGAAAAAGATAGAGGTATAGCATCAGGAATATACGCCACAGGCCCTGTTATAGGAAATGCTATAGCATTTGCGTCTGCACCAATTATTGCTATTAATATTTTTAATAACTGGAGAGGAGTTTCGGTAATTTACGGAATTATTTTAATTACAGTCTTAATTATTTGGTTATTATTTGCTAAAAATAAACCTAATAATAAATCTAAAATAAATATACAAAAAATTTCTTATAAAGAATTAATTAAAATAAAAACTGTACAAATAATTATGCTTCTGTCGATAATTTTCTTTTTCATAAGCCATTCTTTAGGAGCATGGGCACCATCAGTCTTGATCGATAAAAATTTCAGCATCACACACGCAGGATATATAACTTCAATAAGTACTATTGTAAGTTTAATATCTTTGCTGTTTATTACTTCTATATTTAAAAAAGGTAAAAGAAAAAATGCAATTATATACATACTTCTAATAAGTGCTCTAGCTTCTTTAGGAATTGCATTTTTTTCAGGGGTTAAATTAATTTTTTCTATCTTTTTAATATTCTCTGTAAAAAGAGCATTAATGCCGTTATCCACGCTAATTCTAATGGATCATGAAGATATAGGTCCCAAAAAAATCGGAACTGCTGCGGGGATGTTTTTTGCTTCAGCTGAAATTGGAGGATTTAGCGGACCATTTATAATAGGTTTTCTGAGAGATCTTACCAATTCACATCAAATAGGTTTTTTATTTAGTTCAATATTATGTTTAACCGGGATATTGTTTGCATTTAAATTAAATGAAACTAATAATTAGATGAAATATCCAGGCCAATTAAAAAATAATGATTTCAGAAAGCTTTGGATTTCCGATATTTTAATAGGGTCAGCTGACAATATAGAAATGTTAATTATATCCTGGGTAATTATAACTAAAACAAACTCCGGACTAATACTCGGAACATATGGAGCAACAAGGTTTTTCAGTACATTTTTTGCTCCATTATTTGGAAGTGTCATTGATCGTTTTAATAAAAAAACTACATTATCTCTATCGAGATCATATATGATCATACATTCCATAATTTTCTTGATATTTTCACTTCAAAACATTTTAACTACATTCAATATAATATTTATAACTTTTTTTTATGGGATCGCAAGAACTTCAGACAGAATATCCAGAGAAGCATTAACACAAATTTTGATAAAGAAAAAAGATTTACGTAATGCATCAGGAATAATTAGAGCAACGATGGATTTTACAAAAATTATAAGTCCTATAATTGGTGCAATGATATATACCAACCTCGGAATAGAATACTCTTACTTAATTATATGTATATTGTATATTGGAGCTTTATTAGCTATTTATCCAATTAACATCCATTCCACAAATCAACAAAACTTAATTCTTTATAAAGAATTGTTGAGTGGATTAACATATTTATCTAACAATAAAACTTTAATTTCTTTAATATCATTTGCTGCTTTAGTCAATTTTACAGTACTTACATTACCTAATGCTTATCTACCATTTATAAGTAAAAATATCCTAAATGGTAATGCTAATGATTTGGCCCTGTTAATTTCCTTTGCATCTATAGGTTCACTAATAGGTTCTATCATAATTTCAATAAATAATTTTTCAAATACTCCAGGGAAATTTTTGATAATATTCATCTTTATTTGGCATATTTTAATGTTAGGAACAAGCTTATTTACAATAAAATTAGTAATTATATGTATATTAATTTTATTTGGAATTTCAAGTTCAATAACAATGGTAAATATGTCCATACTAATTCTTAGTATCACCGATAAAAATATGATAGGTAGAATAATCGGAATTAGACAACTTGCTATATTTACATTGCCAATAGGATTAATTCTCAGTGGTTATATGATTGATAAAACAGGGATAATTTCATCTATTCAAATTATGAGTGTGATAGGAATCATCATTTCAATAATACTTAGCTTTAAATCAAAAAATCTTATGTCTTATACAAATACCTATTAAATTTGTTGAACAGTAAATATATAAGTTGTAAGATCTATATAATTTATTGCAAAAAATACGAATCTTAAATGGAGAATAATGATGTCTGATTTATCTAGATCTGTGGCAATTGTTGGGGTTGCTGAATCAGATGAAGTGGGAAAAATTGAAAACAAATCAAACTTACAATTTCATGCTGAAGCAGCTTACAATGCTATAAATGATGCAGGCATGAAACCAAGCGATATTGATGGGATAGTTACTGCCGGAACATCAACTTTAAATACAGCTGAGTTTTTGGGATTAAATAAAATAAAATACACAGACTCTACTTCTGTTGGAGGATCATCTTTTGAAATACATATAGCTCATGCTATGGCTGCGATTAATGCAGGTTATTGCGAAACAGTTTTAGTTACCCACGGGGAAGCTGGTAGAAGCGCAAGAAATAGACCCGGACCAAATTTATCAGATCCGGCCAGCCAATATGAGATACCATACGGGTTCATTGGAATGCCAATCAATTATTCTATGGCATGCAGAAGATATATGCATTTATATGGAGAAGAAAGAACTAGGCAGGCATTAGCAGAAATAGCAGTATCAACCAGGAAATGGGCACTGAAAAATCCTAAAGCATATATGAAAGATCCAATGACATTTGATGATTATCATGAATCAAGATGGATATCTTGGCCTTTTCATTTATTTGACTGCTGTATAGTAACTGACGGTGGCGGAGCCTATATAGTCACAAAAAAAGAAATAGCAAATTCTCTTCCTAAAAAACCTGTTTGGGTGCTTGGCGTAGCAGAAGGACATGACCATAATATAATGTCTCAAATGCCAGATTTAACACGAACTTGGGCAAAGAATACTGGCCCAGAAGCATTAAAAATGGCAGGATTAACTCATGACGATATTGATTTAGCTATGATATATGATTCGTTTACATATACAGTATTAGCTACTCTAGAAAGCTTAGGTTTCTGCAAACCTGGAGAAGGTCCTGATTTTGTTGCCAATCAACGAACAGCTCCTGGCGGTGATTTTCCTATGAATACAAATGGCGGAGGCCTATCTTATTGCCACACTGGAATGTATGGAATGTTTTTAGTACTTGAAGCTGTAAGGCAATTAAGAGGCGAAACAGGTGAAAGACAATTGGATGATCCTAAAACCTGTCTTATCAATGGTACAGGAGGAGCATTATCATCCACCGGAACCATAGTTCTAGCAATAGATTAATTGAAGGAGAAATAATGTCTGAATACAAAAAACCTATACCAAGCCCCCAGGGAGAATCTGATTTTTATTGGGAAAAAGCAAAACAAGAAGAACTATGGTTAAGAGAATGCCCTGTAAACGGTCCATATTTTTATCCAAGAGACATATCTCCAGGTGCTCTTAGAAAAGATACTAAATGGATAAAAGCTAGTGGAAAAGCAACGTTATTTACATACTCTATTGTACATAGAGCTCCGCATCCGGGATTTATGGATGATGTCCCTTTTGTTACAGCTATTGTAGAACTAGAAGAAGGACCTTTAATGCCTACAAACATCATTATGAATGAACCAACGCCTGAAAAATTAGAAATAGGGATGCCATTAATTGTAGAATTTGAACACATTAATGACAAAATTGCGTTACCAAAATTTAAACCAGTATAAATTTATTCTAAATTTTTCAAAACTTCAAATGGAAAAATCCCAGTATAATGTTCGTCATTCCATAAAAATTGTAACGCATATTTCCCTATATACATAAAATCTTCAATAACTATATCAAAAGGTATTGATGTGGGTTCTAAAATTCTTTTCCCAGACCACTCTTCTTCACAATTAGCACAACCACAATTTAACCTTAAATTTCTGGCAGTTAAAACTTTAATACCATCTCCAAAATCAATTTTTATTTCTTTACCTGAATTTATTATTTCTACTGACTTAACCATATTATTTTATCTCTGAAATACATTTATTTATAATGAAATAATCTTTGCTATTATTTGTACAATTACCATATTCAATAACTGAATTCATTTGATAATAACTTGAATCTAATTCAACATGAATAGAATCTAAAAAGTTCTTATATTGTTCTACTATCACGGCAGCTTTTTCATATTCATCATTAACCATGTATAAATTTATAAGCATTCTATAAACATCAACTCTGCTAGGTCCAAGTTTAATTGAATCTTTAAATAATTTTTCAGCATTTCTTCTATATTTGATAATATCATCTTCATTTTCAGATATTAGTGAAGCTTCATAATATAAAACCCCTAACCTTGCATGTAATTTCCAATAATTAGGACGACGTTCTATAGTATTTTGACCTTCCAGAAAAGCAATATTCAATAATCGGCTTCTTGAAGGCTCTTTCAATCCTGGTATCAAAGTAATAGAATCATTAATTAAAAAAGTAGTAGCCTCATTTGACATAGGTGGGAATCTATTTATTGCCTTCATAATTTTATCAACTTTACTTTGCAGGTATCCTTGTTTAGTTTCAGAAAGATTTATTTCCGAATAATCCCAAATATCAGATGCAGTTTGATACATTTTCATTTCTATATTTATGAATATTAACAATATAGAAATTATTATTGAAACACTAACAAATCTAGCATTTCTAGTAATAATAGACCCAAAAATAGTTTTGATAATTATTTTTATTTTACTTAATTTATTTATAACAATTTCTGGGGTTTTGACAGACATATTCATAATTGCAAACATAATCATTAGTAATAAATATGATTCATGAATATCAAACCAAAACAATTGATGAATAAAATATCCTACAAAAAAAATAGGAATTACAAACATTATCCCTGACAATCCATAATCTTTATCGGAAAAATTAAATCTGCCTTCTCTGATTGAATTTACTATAATTAAAAACATCAGATATAAATATGTTAAAAATGTAAATATACCACCAGTAATTAAGATATGTAAAAATATATTATGAGCATTATCCATTTCCCATGATGTAATCTGAGATGGTATAACAAATTTATTATATGGGATCATATAATTATTCATTCCATAACCAAGTAATGGTCTTTCAAAAAATGCTTTAATCGATACATTAATATTACTCAAACGAGAAGATAATCCCATATCTCCACTTTCCCTCTGGTTATTAAAAATATCTACAAATCGATCGATTGAAGTATCAATAATACCCGTAACTAAAAATAACAATACAATGGAAATAAAAATAAAAATAATTACACAAATTACATTAATTAAATTTCTTTGACTAATTTGATTTCTAAAAGAAAAAAATAGTAGGAAAACATACATAATAATCCCAAAAAGTAATCCTGGGATAACTGATCTAGACGCCGTAAGAATTATAGCGTATAGCAATAAAAACATAGTAATAGATACATAAAGGTAATATATGTAACATTTATATAGATATTTGATTTTATTTAACCTTAAAAATGAAAATGGAATATTGACAAAATTAATCTTGAATAACCCAAATCCAATAAAGAAAATAAGCATCATATACAATCCTGCAAATCCCGGATTACCTGTAGTAAATACTGTACGTGTCTTATCGCTATATCCAGGCATATCAAAATAAAATATTTTATAATATTCTAAAATATAAAATGTTGCGAATATAAACCCTGTAAAGAAAATAAAAGAAAATAAATTATAGAAAAATTTATTTATATTAGAA
>VFGQ01000097.1 GCA_009391605.1 SAR202 cluster bacterium | reverse complement strand
AAAAATACTAGGCTTAAATACCATGAGAGTAATGGAAGCTAATATAGGTAAATAACTATATTAATATTAAGTTTTACCTCTTAATTTTGGATCAAGACTATCACGTAATCCGTCTCCAAACATATTGATAGCCAACGCTAATAAGAACAACCCGATTGAAGGGAGTATAACAATGTTAGAATTACTTATAAAGTAAATTCTCCCCTCACCAATAATATTGCCCCATGTGGGAATATCTGGCGGAACACCGGCACCTAAGAAACTCAAGCTTGCTTCAGCTAAAATAGCAGATGCAAACAAAAATGTTGCCTGAACAATTACAGGTGCAAAAGTATTTGGTGCTATATGTCTTAATAAAATTCTTGCTTTAGTTGCTCCAAAAGCATTAGCTGCATCAACATATTGCGATTCTTTAATCGTTAATACGACAGATCTCACTATTCTAGATGTTCTTGGTGTATCAACTACAGTCAAAGCAAAAATTACATTTTCTATTCTTGGTCCTAATATAGCCATTAAAACAATCGCTAATAAAATTCCTGGGATAGCCATAATACCATCCATAAATCTCATTATAATATCATCAGCTTTTGAGAAGTATCCTGCAACAATTCCTATAAATGTTCCAACGATTGCTGCAATTATAGCTACAGCTAATCCAACAAAAAGTGAAACCCTGGAACCATAAACCACAATAGAGAATATATCTCTGCCAAGAGGTCCGGTCCCGAAAAGGAACAACTTGCCATCTTCAGATCTACCAGGTGGTAATAATCGATTTAATGGGTCATAAATAAATGGATCTTCTAATATACCAAATTTTATAAATACAGGTGCAAGAAGAGCTATGATTCCAACCAGCGCAACAAAAATTAAGCCTATAAGCATATTTGGATTTCTCCATAGGGCATTTCCCATACCTATATACCAAGGAATTTTAGGTCGTAATCCCTGAAATTGAATATCCTGTGCTTCTGATTTTGTGCTCATTATGAATCGTACCTTATCCTTGGATCTACAAATACATACATAACATCAATAATTAAATTAACCATCACGTAAACCATAGCCACAATTAATATCGTGCTTTGAATAATCTGAAAATCTCTTTGTGCAATTGATTCTGTAATTAATCTTCCCATACCAGGTATCGCAAATACAGTTTCTGTTATAACAACACCGCTAATAAATCCGGCTATACTAAAACCAATAACTGTAATTACTGGATTTGCAGCATTTCTAAATGCATGTCTTAGCAATACTATTGTTTCCCCTAATCCTTTTGCCCTGGCTGTTCTAACATAATCTTCTTTAAGAACTTCAAGCATAGTAGCTCTGGTCATTCTTGTTATTAAAGCTGATCCGGCGAATCCTAAAACAAAAGAAGGAAGGAGCAAATGATAAAGATATTGCCAAAAATCTTCACTTATATATACATAGCCTCCCGCGGGAAACCAGGGTAATTTCACAGCAAAAAGGATGATAATAACATATCCTAATGCAAAATAAGGAACAGCATAACCAGTCAAAGCCAAAATCATAACAATTCGATCAAATATTGAATTCATTTTCCATGCAGCCAAGACACCTGCCGGAATAGATACAACAATAGAGATTGTCAAACTTATTAGGGCTAATGACAAAGTAGGTTCAACTCTGTCCATAATCAGTTTCGAAACTTTATGTCCAGAAAAAATAGATTCACCAAAATCGCCTACAGCAACACCAGAAACAAAATTCCAAAACTGTACCGGAATAGGGTCCAAAAGTCCCATCGCTTCTCGCATAGCCTCAACCTGTTCGTAATCTGCATCTTCTCCAGCCATAATAGCTGCAGGATCACCTGGTGCCAGATGAATGATTGAAAATACTACTACTCCAACAATTGCCATTGTGGGTAAAGCTGCAAGTAATCTTTTTAATATATATCTTTGCATATTTTTATCTGAAAAATAGTAGTGTCAATAGTATATATAGATAGTATAAATAATCAACATTTTTTTATATAAAAAAGCCGCCGATTTTAACTCATCGGCGGCTTTTTACTTTTGACCTTATATTAAATATCTATTCGATATTTTTTATTTGTCCATCCATGTATTTGTTAAACGAGTTGAAATCGCATAATCATGAGGGCCATTTGTTGTAGCTCTCCATACATGGTATACATTACTCTGACCTGGTGAAATATGAGTTACCTGATCATAGTAAGATTCCTGCACAGCATCAAGAACTTTCTTTCTGCCGGCATCGGTTGTTTCTTTAGTATACTGAGCCTGTAAGTCAATAATAGTCTGGTTTGTATGCCATCCATATGTCTTAGGGCTTAAGTACCAGTTCATAACTGGGTTGTTACTAGGAACACCACAACAACCAGTGTGGAATATATCCCAAGCATCTTTATTCTGTCTAATTGTAACAGCAGTTGCCCAGTCAGTCATTGTCATATTGATTAGGAAACCAATTTCTCTGATTCTTGCAATATTAATCAAAGATCGGTCTCTGTGTGACTGATAGGAAGTGTTACTAACCATTTCAATTGTATCAGCAGCTAGATCCCATCCGGATTCCGCTACGAACTTATCTCTGTACTCTTGAGCAAGAGTTAAGTTTGCCTGATTATATAATGCTTTATTAGCATCACTTTCACCAGGTGTTCCGCAAAGGAAAATAGCATGACAAACAGACCATAATTCTTTTGGTCCGTGAACAGCCATTAATTTTTCAGCATCTTGTGCTGCCTGTATGGATCTTCTAGCGTTAAGATATTTGAAAGGGGATTTTGTGTGATTTAACAAAAGGATTGGAGTACCAGGAGCTGCAACTAACATTTTCATGTTAGGATCTGCTGCTAAGTCTGGATACTGTTCGGATGCACCTGATGTAGCATAGTCGATTTTACCTGTTTTCAAACCAGCAAGTAATGTGGTTTTATCAGGAACCTCAACTACGTTAACTCCGTCAACCCATACGGATTCACCTTCAGGAACGTTACCTACCCAACCTTGATGTGCCTCATATTCAAATCTGTATCCAGGTACCCATTTCTTAAGTACATAAGGACCAGATGAAATATAAGTACTTCCATCATAACCATCCTGAGATACACGAGAGTGCGCATCTGTTGCTTTCGCTACAGCTGCTTTCATTATAAATGGAGCTTCAGAGAATCCCATTGATAATGCAGGATAAGGTTCTTTAAGATTTAATGTTAATGTTTTAGCATCTACTACAGTTAAACTCTTATCAGAGAAGTTACCTTCTACAGATCTCTTAAACATCTGTATTCCAGCTGTAATTCTATCAGCCCATCTAAATGCTGATTGCTGTACATCTGTAGCAGTTACTTTTGATCCGTCATGGAACTTCATACGGTCACTAAGTTTAAAAGTCCATAGCAAGCCATCTGATGATTGCTCCCATGAATCAAAACCATTGTTCTGATATTGATACTTAGTATCTAACCTTTGCAGGCTATCGTATACCATTTGTGAACTTCTCCAAGTAACAGTCGCAGTTGTCCATACTGGATCAATAGCTTTAACTGGAGCTTCTAATGCCCAGATTAAAGTACCACCTTTCTTTACGCCAGTTGTTTCTTTTGCTTTAACAACGGCACCAGGAGTTGGGGCAATTGGCTGTATTGGTGATGCGCTTACTGCACCAGCACCAACAGTTGGTTTAACAGGTTGTACTTGCGCTTTAGCTGTGTGTGTTGCAGCTGCTGCTGCTTCTGGAGCTGCTGCTGCTGCAGGTGCTTGAGGAGCTGCAGGTGCTGCAGATTGCGCCGCAGGTGCTGCCGCTTCACTCGAACATGCATAAGCAAGAGCAAAAACAAGAACTAAAGGTAAAAGTTTGAAATATTTCATTCGAACCTCCTAACTAATTGGTCTCAGAATAGACTTCCTAGACCTTGTTTCTAAATTATTATTATTAAAATTCAAATAAAAAGAAAAGTAGAAAACCCTACCGGACTCCCACGGTTCAAAAAATTTGTAGTTATTAATTTACAAGTGTTAGGTTATATTGTCAACTTATATTCTATTTTTTTAGGCTTTAATAAGTTATTTTGGACAATAGTGAACAATTAAAGTATTTTTTTTATTTTTTAAACACTTAATTACATGAATTTACATTCTGTTTATACATTCTAAATAATATAACGTCTCCTTCATCTTCATCGGAATGCAGTCCAATTACATACAATTTATCATTAGCCATTTTTATGTCAGTAAATATTTCGTTTTTACCTGCATCAAATTTAAACACTCCCTGATTCCCAAAAGATAAATCAAAATTTGCTTTATTATCTATCATTATTAATGCAGCATCTTCATTTTTGTTATTTTTAATCGTACCTGCTAAAAGTATCTGATGATCATTAATAATATGAATACTGGTTGAAATTGAATCTGAATTGAAATCAGAGAAAATTTTTGTTCCATTTTTACCAAAATTCTTATCAATCTTGCCTTCAAGATCAAATTTAGTAACCAATATATTAAAAGTTACCAAATTATCTATAAAACCAGATGCGTAAACATCATTACCATTAATATCTAAATCATATATAAGTCCGGGAGGACTAAATTTCCAGACTTTTAATCCGTTATCCCCAAATGAGGTGTCTAAAGTCCCGTCTGATTTTATTTTTGCAAAAGCAACTTTAGGAGTGGCCCCAGAATTACTGGATCCTCCTATAATTAAATCTCCTTCATGAGTTTTTTCAGCTGTGTAAGCAACATCATCACTCATTCCAAAATCAATCCAAACTCTACCTATATCATTAAATGTAAAATCTAAATTACCATCATAATCATATCTCGCAATAGCAAAATCATCATCCTTGCCATTACTAGATCTACCAATTGCATAAAAAGTTTTTTCATCATTTTGAATTAATTTATTTATAGCATCATCCCTGTAACCAAAATCTGTAATAACTTTCCCTTCTCCTCCAAATGATTTGTCCAAAACTCCGTTAGCATTAAATTTTGCAAGTGAATAATCAAATAATACTGTCCCTAGATCCACTCCGTGATTCGATCTGCCACCTATTATAATTTTATTATCATCAGTTAAAAGTAACTGATTACCTTCATCTATACCTGCATCAATATCAAACATCATATGACCATTGTCACTAAATTTAGTATCTAACTTTCCATCAAAATTAAATTTAAGTAATAAATAATCAGTTGGATCATGCATTTTACTTGTAGTACCACTTACATATATATCGCAATTTTGATTTACCTCTAATGATTGTGGGACTTCATAAAATCCAAAATCAAATATTCCAAAACTTGTATTATATAAATCATAATCAAATGTTTCCTGATCTTTTAAAAACTGGCAACTAGAACAAATTAAAATTAATATAATTATATGTATAATAGTTTTCATCATATAATTCTCTTATTACAATCCTATAAATAAAATTATTAATTAAAATAAACCAATGGCAAAATTATTAAATATTGTTGATACAACAAATATTCTAGCAAGAACAACACTATCATTCATATTATCTGCAATACTTAGTTTTATTATTTTTCCTATTAGTTTTATAGCTTTAATAGGAATTTTTGGTTTAAATTCAATCAATTTTGAATATATAACACCATTATTAATAGGGGCCTGTGCTTTTTTTGGAAATTTCTTTTCATGGCTGAGAAGTGATTACAAACTTATAAATTACAAATGGTTAACAGGATTAATAATCGTATCTATATTATCTGCTTATATAGGTAGTGTAAAAGGAATGAATGCTGAAAGATCTATTCTGCCTTTAGGTGTTCCTGAATTAAGAGATACATTTATTTGGTGCACATTATTAACAAGTCTATGGAGTACGCTTTATTGGACTGTAATGAAAATACTTAATAAAACAGTCAGATTATAACTGTCTTAATCTTGGATCTAATTTATCTCTTAACCAGTCACCCAAAAAGTTCAGTGACATCACAACCAAGAAAATAGCAAATCCTGGGAAAAATGATCCCCACCATGATGAACTTAAATATTCTTTTTCTTCTGAAACCATTAATCCCCAAGCCGGGGTTGGTGCAGGAATTCCAGCTCCCACAAAACTTAAAGTTGCTTCAGTTAATATTAACTGCCCAACTCTTAAGGTAGCCACAACAATAATTGTGTTAAACACGTTTGGCAATATATGTTTTACTATAATTCTTGTCGTTGATGCCCCTGCAACTTTTGCCAGTGCAACATAATCTCTTGTTTTAAGTGACAAAACTTCTGCTCTTACATATCTTACAAAGCTTGCCCATGTAAATAACGCCAACAAAATCATAACAGTTCTAACACTTGGCCCTAATACAATTGCAGCAATTAAAGCCAATAATACAAATGGCAACGCAAGCCAGACATCAACAAGTCTCATAATGAATTCATCAATAAATCCACCGGCATAACCTGCAATTAATCCTAAAGTTGAACCTACCAAAACTCCGCTAGCTAAAGAGATAACTACCACAAAAAGTGAAATCCGAGCTCCATGAATAATTCTACTAAAAACATCACGTCCAACGTGATCTGCTCCTAAAAATTTACCCTCTGCTCCATTTTCCATCCATGAAGGTGGAGCATTTCTGAGTTTTAAAGTTTGAGCAGTTGGTGATTCAGGTGCCAGTATCGGAGCAAATATTCCTGTAAAAAGTAAAATAGCTAATATTACTACCGGAATAATTGGCCATCTTCTAAAAGCATTCCATATTTTGGCAGGATGAATTTTATTTAATACTGATATTGCTTGATTCATTTAATCATACCTTATCCTTGGATCTGCAAATCCATACATAACATCGGCCAAAAATGCAAAAAACAAATAAGCAGCCGAGAAAAATAATACAGTCCCTGTTAATAACGCAAAATCATTATTGATAACTGCCTGTATAGCTAATCTGCCAATTCCAGGCCATGAAAAAACTAATTCAACAACGGTAGCACCAGTTATAAAGCCAGCCAAAAACAAAGCAGAGTAAGTAATAGGGGGAATAAGAGCATTCCTAAATGCATGTTTCCATATAACAGTATTTGAACTAACACCTTTTGCCCTAGCTAATTTAACAAATTCCGAATCCATAATTTCTAACATGGCTGAGCGAGTTAATCTTGTATAAGTAGCTGATCCACCCCATCCTAAAGTTATTGTAGGTAAAATGAAGTGCTTCGATTTTGCCCAAAAAGATTCATCAGATTCTGCCATACCAAACGCTGGTAACCAATCGAGTTGTACTGCAAAAATTAATATAGCGACTATAGCTATCCAAAATGTTGGTAAAGCTTGTCCAAAAAGAGAAAATCCTCTGGCTAAATAATCGATAATGCCACCACGTTTAATTGAAGATATTATTCCTAATGGAACTCCTGTTAATATAGCAAACAACCATGCGGTTCCAGCCAAATATGCTGTAGCGGGAAGTTTTTCCCATATCATAGTAGATACAGGGGTTCTATCGAGCAAACTTTTTCCTAAATCTCCTTGCAGAGCATTCCATATCCAAACAAAATATTGAACTATGAGTGGTTTATCTAATCCTAAATATTGTCTCAAATATTCTTTTTGTTCAGGAGGCATACCATAACCACCAGCTTGAGCATAAAGTAGCAAAGGATCTCCAATTAATCTAGACATACAAAAAACTATAATTGTTGCTGCAAACATTGAAAATATTGCAAAATACAGTCTTCTTAATAAAAAATTTGCCACGAGGTATTACTGTTTAAGAATTAATATATAAGTTGATAGTTTATAGAAATTATTTTAAGAGTCAATATATTAATTACAAAAAAAGAAAGGGAATCAACAAAGATTCCCTTTCTTTAATTTTAACTATTAAGGTTTAAAGTTTTATTTTAATTTCATGTTTGCGAATGTAGCAGTTCCAAATGGAGTAGGCTCCATTGTCCACTCACTTATAACATTAGGGTTATAAGTTGTTAACTGAGGAAGAGCAACAACGCCAGGCTGTAAAGCCCAGTAATGTACATGTTCTATAAATTGATCAGCTAAATCTAATCTTTTAGCTAGATCTGGTTCTTTAGCAGCTCTTTTGTAAAGATCAGCTATTGTAGGTGTTTCAAAACATACACAATAACCACCTCTAGTTAAACTACTGTTAACCAATCCTTTTGGTTTGTCATGAGGATATACTGACTGTCCGTCATCATCTGAATATAGAATTGGAACAGTACTTGTTCTTCCTACCAAACCAGGTCTGTGAACTGCGTAAGGATATTTTAGCACTGGAGTTTTAAATCCAACTGCTTCCATATATCCACCAACAGCATCAGCTATTTCTTCACCTAATCCACCATTGCTTCCGCTAGGTACGAAAATAGGTAATTCAAAGAAATAGTCCCCTTTTCTTTTATAACCAGCTTTTTCCATGCTAGCTACTGATCCGCCTGGATCATAAGCTATATTCCATTCTGGTTTATTATACTCATTTTTAGGGGAGATAAATGCAACATAGTTTGGAGTACCAAGACCACCAAGTAACTCTGAGTTAATTGTATCTCGGTCTAAAGATGTAGCAACAGCCCATCTAACCAACCTTGCTTGTTCCATATCATCCATTCCTTCAGGGTTATTACTATCATCAGGGCTGAAAGGGTTACCAATCCAAGGGATTTCCCTTGCATAAACACCGCTACCAGCTATGTCTAGCTTAGCACCAGTTCCTGCATGAACAGATTCCCACATATTTCCAGAAAAGTAAAAACTGAATTGGTTTGCATTACCAGCAGTTGTGGTTGCAAAACCAGCTGCTTTCATCTCTGGTACACTTTTAAGAGCTAACTCTGTAGCATCAATTTCACCAGTTTGCATTCCAGCAATTCTTACCTCGTTCTGAGGTACAGCTTTTACAATAACTTTTCTAGCCTGAGGAGCAGGGAATTCCCAATGCCCATCCCAAGCATTAAATACTGCAGTATCATCCCTAACCCAACTTTCAACTTCATATGGACCTGTGGCAACAACATTTTCTTTTGCCCAAGTTTCATCATTTTCATCAAAAGCTTTCTTGGAATGAATCACAACACCAACGAAACCACCTGTATTCATCAGGTTATTTACCCATGCAACATCAAAGTTTTCAAATACAAAATTTACATTTGAACCATCTGCTACAGCCGGGTTTTTACCAAAAAGTGATGCGAAGTTTGCAGCACTTGGAGCAATACTGTGGGGGGTAATCATTGGGTTTGTCTTATTATAACTATGAACAACGTCATCAGCAGTCATTGTTCCATAACCTTTATGGAATGTAACTCCGCTTCTGATTTTTACACTCAAAGTAGAGAGATCATCAGACAGTGTATAGCTTTCAGCTAATTGGCCTGCCTCATAATTAATTCCTCCGCCATCTTTCCATCTCCATGTGAATAAGTCTTCACCAATTCCCCAAGCAACAGAATCATAAGCACCGCAATAAACAGTGTTGATACCATGTGGGCATTGTAGAGTGGATTGAGCAAAAACGATTGTTCCTTTTTCTTGCTTACTAGCACCAGGACCTTTTGTAGTTTCAGGTGCTGCCGCAGGTGCTGCCGCAGGTGCGGCTGCTGGAGCGGCTGCTGGTGCAGCTGCAGGAGTAGTTGTCGTGGTTTCTTCTTCTGAAGAACAAGCTAACGCAAACAACAAAACAGCAGAAACAAGAAATATAGGGGCGAAACGCCTCAAATTTTTCATATTATGCCTCCTTTAGGCTTATAAACCTTAATATGTTAAAAACAATTTAGGTGGTAATATTAATGTATAAATATAGATATATCAACTTTATTCTTATTCATAAGTGTTTAAATAGGAATAAAAAACTCTTTTACAACAATTAACAGAGATTTTTAAAATTAATTTGATTCCTAATTCATTTCATTTCTAGGTTTATCTAAAAATAAGCTAAAAAACAGCATAAATATTGACATCAAAAAATAAATCCAGAAAGCGAATGTATAACTAGAATAAATATCAAATATAACACCTGAAACCATAACACCAGAAGCCGCTCCTACTGTAGTCACCGGATGAGTAATACCGCGTATCTTCCCCAATGAATCTGTTCCATAGAAATTAGCATAAGCAACTGCAGGTACCGCAAGCATTCCACCCATAGCAAAACCAAAAAATATCGAAGCTAAAATAGCCATATAAATATCAAAAGTATAAATCAAAGTTAATAAAGCTACCATTGAAGAGACAAATACCCCGGAAAATGCGTATTTAATTTTAACTCTGTCACAAATCAGACCCCAAATAATACTGCCCAATCCTGTTGAAATTGCATTAAAGGATATTACCAAAGATGAAAGCCCTAAACCAATATCTCTATCCTGTAAAAATGCTGCCTGGTGTGTATTAATACCCGAATGGAAAAAATACAAAACACCAGTTCCAATAGCGATAATCCAAAGAGATTTAGTTCTTGCAGCTTCGCCTAATGAAAAATTGACTATGATATTTTTTACTTTTTCATCATTTTTTAATTTAACACCTAAAGATTCTGGTTCTTCATATATAAATATCAATGAGGGTAATAATGCTATTATAATAACTATAAATCCTAAGTATGTCCAAGCAGACCTCCAACCATAATGAACAATAAATATACCTGCTAATACTGGGAAAACCACCATTCCAATTGAATGAAAAGCGTATAAAATGCCATTTGCCTTACCACGATTAGATATAAACCATTTTGCAATGATTATCGAGCCTCCAACCATCATAGGTGTAGAAAAAAACATTCGTGTGATAGTTACCAAAACATATAACAATATCCATTCACTTACATAAGACATTGCAAATGTGGCAATCCCCATAGACACAACACTCAATATCAATACCTGTCTTGTCTTTTTTAAATCGAATAACAATCCAAAAGGAATTGAAAAAATAGCCGCAAATATACTACCTAAAGAAACTGCGCCTGAAAATAAAGTTCTCGAAAATCCTAATTCATCGGACATGGGAACTACAAACATAGATAAATTCAAACTACCTGCCGCATTAGACACAAGTTGCACTAATCCTACTCCAACTAAAGCATACCATCCAAAATATAGATTGGATTTTTCTTTAATTCTATTTGAAATGAATTTCAAGATTATTTAATCACTCTGAAATTTATATTGCATTAAAATAGCATTTTCAGTAGGGAATGAATAGTAATTTTCTCTTATATTATATTCAATGAACCCAAATTTCCGATAGAAGCTCAAAGCTTGAAAATTTGTTTCTCTTACCTCTACGTAAACAGAATTTATTTCCCTGCTCAAATGTTCAAAAGTATAGCACAATAATTTGCTAGCAAATCCTTTATTTCTATACTTCTCTAGTATAGCCAAATTATATATATTGAGTTCATCATGAATAGTTTGAGCAACTATATATCCAATTTTTGCATCGTTTAAAAATCCTATGAAAATAAAATAATCATTATTTTCATAGGATTTCAAAATATTTTTATAAATATTTTTGCGATTATTTATAAACAATTTATTTTCAAATTTATCAAGCCATTCAGAATCTTTTAAATCAGCTTCATAAATACAAAAAATATTGCCTTGCATCAAAATATTTATTAAAGTAGATATTTAGTTAAAAATTCTGCAATTGAAGTATAAGCTTTTATTCTGTTCGGCTCTTTTACAAAACCATGCCCTTCATCTAAAAATCTCACAAATTCAACCGATTTTCCTGCTTCTTTCATTTCACTAACAAGCTGTTCGGTTTCATACATCGGGACTCTTGGATCTTCATCTCCATGTAAAACCAATAATGGAGTAACAATTTGATCAATTTTATGTATTGCCGAAATATCTTCTAGTAATTTACGATCTTTTATAGGGTCTCCATATTCATATGCTCGATGTTGAGCTCTATAAGATGCAGTATGTTCAAAAAATGTAACCATATTAACCATTCCATACAATTCTACTGCCGCAGCCCATAAATCCGGGTAAACGGTTATACATGAAAGAGTCATAAATCCACCATAACTTCCTCCCATTACAGCAATTTTATCTTTGGATGCCCATCCAGATTCCACAACCCATTTCCATAGATATTCAATATCTTTAACTGAATCCATCCTCTTATAAGTATCATCTAGATGTCCGTATGACTCTCCATATCCCCCACTACCTCTAACATTAGGTAAAAGAATGCCTATACCTTGATTTACCAAATACTGTAATTCTGGTTTAAATGTTGGTCTTTCCTGTCCTTCCGGACCACCATGTATAAGTATCAATATAGGATTATCCTCTCCTTGCTTAAAATTATTTGGTTTAAGAAAAAAGAATGGGATATCTCTGTCATCAAAAGTTTTGAAGTAATGCAATGTGGGTTTTGGCAAATCATTTAACTTAATATCTCCTTCGTAAGCTTTTTTGAAAAATTCATATTTTTGAGTATCTAAATTAAACTTAATAATTTCTCCATTTTGATTTGTTGCATTAATAGTCAATAATATATTCGACTCATCCAATACACATGCCCCCCATCCATATGTAGGTTCCATAAAAGTAACTTCATGCGGACTATCTAAAATTTTAGAATCATTATTTGATAAATTTAATATTCCCAATTTTGAATATCCTCGATCATTAATAAAAAATATTAATCGATTATTTTCAGAATCCATTTCAAAAAATTCCATCTCATGATCTTCTAAATAAATATAACTGAGCACATTAGATTGTAAATTTAATTTAGCAATTCCCGAAAAATCCTTTCCTTCATTAGTTATCAAAATAATCTCATCATCATTTTCAGTAAATATCACTTGTTTAAAACCACCTTTCAAATTGTCATCTGAAAGCTGAGTAATATTACCTGACTCTATATCTAAAACTTTCAAATATTGATATCTATTTGTACGTTCTTCTGTAAATGCTATCTTTTTTAAATCATTTGAATAAGCTTTAAAAGCAACACTGTGAACATCATTTGCTGTTTGATGAACAAGCTTGGGTTCCTCATTGATTTTTTGAGTGTATAAGTCAAAATAAGCTGCATTTCTTTTGTTAGATGAATAAACAATAGTACTTCCATCAGTACTCCATCCTCCAAAATCATTTCGTACAGTCATATCATCTGATAAAGAAATTATATTAGTATAATCTGAAGTATCTATAAGCTTTATTTGAAAATTTTCATCTCCACCTTTATCTATACTAAAAAGGATCCATTTATCATCTGGAGACCATGAAACCAGCGCAACTCTTTCTTTGTAATTAGTGAGAGGTTTGTGAGCATTATTTTCATCGCAAAGCCAAACTTGAGGTGTTCCAGATTTGTTATTTAAATAAGCGATTCTTTTTTTGTCGCTAGATGATGTAGGCGAACAAGAATAAGGTATTTTAATTAATTCTTTAATATCAAGATTTACCATTATTTACTCCTTATTATTATAATTTTGTCTTTAATTAATGTATTTGTGTATTGGAAAAAAAAATTAATAAGCCTAAGATACTCAAAGATAAAAAGTTAGAGAAATTAACTACTTCAACATGAATATTTTATTAAGAATAGCTTCTTATACTTTAAATTTCAAACTTTATTTAATACTTGGTTACATTTGCACTGTTGGTGCCGTAGCCAGTTATCTTCTCATCCCTGAATTACTTGGCGGTATTGTGGATAAAATTGATCCCGATTCAAGTAATGAATCAATTTACGAATCTCTTAACCTCACTTTACTTTTAATAATCTTATTTTCATTAGGTTGTACCAGAGGTGTATTTTCCTATGGGCAAAACTATTTTGGAGAAGCCTTGTCATTTAAAGTTTCTAAAGTACTAAGAGATCAACTATATGATAAGACACAAAAACTGGATTTTTATTTTCATGATAAAACACATACCGGAGAAATGATGTCCAGAGTAATAGTCGATATAGAAGGAATGAGGATGTTTATTCCAATGGGAATAGTAAGATCTCCTTATGTCTTCTTAATGTTCTTTGGTAGCATAATCTTGCTTTTAATTAAAAATTTTGAACTGGCTATATATGCATGTTCATTTTTAGTTTTATCTGGATTTCTTGCAGCTAGAATGCGTTTAAAATTAAGACAAATATGGTTGAAAGTTCAAGAAAAAAATGCTGAATTAAATGCCTTGTTACAAGAAAATTTAAACGGTATCAAAGTTGTTAAAGCATTTTATGCTGAAAGTCATCAAATTAACAAATTTAGTAATACAAATGAAGAATTTAAACAATTAAATATTAATGTAGAAAATTTCAGAGCCATTACAATGACTACAGTCTTATTCGCTTATTGGGCTACATTAGCTTTAATACTTGCTATAGGAGGATTAAAGGTAATAAATGGAGAAATGAGTATTGGAGATTTAACAAGTTTTATGTTTTATATGCAACTCCTAGCTATGCCGGTAAGAATGATAGGTTGGCTATTAAATACAAGTACCCGAGGATCAACTTGTGGGAAAAGAATCTTTGAAATATTAGATACAAAGCCACAAATAGCAAATCCATCAAATGCAAATACAAACTTCTACAAAATGAAAGGTGAAATCATTTTTAAAAATGTTTCTCATAAATTTCCTGATGCAAAATCTGATAGTGTAAAAAAAGTAAACTTGTCAATTAATAAGAATGAAAGCATTTCAATTACAGGAGAGGCTGGTAGTGGTAAAAGTACTTTGGTTCAATTATTACTACGTTTTTATGATCCAATTAGTGGGGAAATTTATATAGATGGAAAAAATATAAAAGAAATCGACCTTGGTACACTTAGGAAAAATATAGGTTATGTGCATCAAGATGTATTTATTTTTAATGAAACATTCAAAAATAACATCAATTATGGGAATCCAACAGCTTCAATGGACAAAATAATTGAAGCAGCTCAGATAGCTCAAATACATGAATATATTAACTCTTTACCGGATAAATATAATTCCTTAATATCTGAAAATGGTGCAAATTTATCTGGGGGTCAAAAACAAAGATTGAGCATAGCACGCACATTACTTTTAGATCCTGCAATCCTTATACTTGATGATTCTACATCAAGCGTTGATGCAACTACAGAAAAGGATATTCAAAAAGCTATTAACAAATTAATTTCAGGACGAACAGTTATAACTATTGCTCATAAATTAAACAATTTTCAACAATCAAGCAATATTGCAGTGATGGATAAAGGGGAAATTACTGAATACGGTTCCCACGAACATTTAATAAATTTAAATGGAATATATAAAAATATATATGAATTACAAACTACAAATTAAGACTGTGAGATTTTCATGATAGGACATACATTTGGACGAATGTCCAGGGGAGGCAGCGATGATGAAATGTTCGGAAAATTATATGACATCAATGTTATAAAAAGAATATCTCCTTATATATTGAGATATAAAAAATATTCTGCAATAGGAGCTATATGCACACTTCTATCCGCAGGTTTAGCAGTATTAATTCCATTTTTTATTAAAATTGGAATTGACGATTATATTAATGCAGATATAAGTATTGCTAGTCAAAAATCTGGATTAATCAAAATCTCATTAATATTTGGATTAACCATGTTCGCTGCATGGATAACAAATTATATTGGACAAATATATCTAGCTAGAGTTGGGCAGTATACTCTCAGAGATATTCGTATTGATATGTTTTCCCATCTTCAAAAACTAAACTTAAACTATTTTCAGGAAACAAAATCTGGGAGCATAATGTCAAGATTGATGGGAGATACATCACAATTACAAGAATCATTCTCAATTGTTGTTATGACACTAGCAGATATTCTTAGCTTAGTGGGCATTTGCACAACACTTTTATTAATGAATTTTAAAATTGGAATATCATCTTTATCGGTCGTACCGCTCCTCTTTATTGCTGTCATGATCTGGCAGCCTGTTGCAAAAAAAGCATTTATAACTGTAAGAATAGCAATTTCACAGGTTCTTTCATCATTCAGTGAAAATCTAAACGGTATAAAAGAAGTACAAAATTTTAATAGAGAAGATAACAACTATAAAAGCTTCACTGGTCAAACTAATGATCATCTGAATTCAGCTTTAAAAGCCCAAAAATTATCCTCAGCTTTATTGCCGCCAGTAGACATTCTTACTAGTACTGCAATTCTTATTGCAGCTTTTGTAGCCAGTAAATTAATCTTAAATGATGCTGCTGAAATTGGAGTGATAATTGCTTCAGTTTTATATATTCAAAGACTTTTTGACCCAATTAGAAATCTGATGATGCAATATACACAAATACAAAGATCCATGGCTTCTGGCTCCAGATTATTTGAATTCTTAGATATAGAAAAATCAATCGATAAAGTAGAAATCAATATGCCAAAAAATATTATCGAAGGTGATGTTGAATTTAAAAGTTTTCACTTTTCATACGATAATAACATCGAAGTTCTCACAGATATTAATATGAAAATTCAAAAAGGTTCAACTGTAGCATTTATTGGAGACACTGGTGCTGGGAAAACAACATTGGCATCCCTTATTACCGGACTTTACCCACCTAATAAAGATAAAGGAAATTTAAGACTAGATAACATTCCAATAGAAAAATACTCGAGATCAGATTTGGGATCACAAATTGCAATGGTTTTACAAGATCCTTTTTTATTCCAAGGAAGTTTAAAAGAAAATTTAAAATTTAATCAACAATCTGCAACAGATGAAGAAATCATAAACGCTTGTAAATCAATAGGAATTCATGATTATATCATCTCACTTGAAAATGGATATGACACCTCTGTATCTGAAAGAGGTGTAAATATGAGTCAGGGGCAAAGGCAACTTATGGGTTTTGCAAGAGCTTTAATTAAAAATCCCAAAATATTAATTCTTGATGAAGCCACCTCTAATATCGATAGCATAAGCGAGCAAAAAATACAAAACGCATTAAAAGTCCTTTTCAAAAACAGAACATCTATAGTTATTGCTCATAGATTGTCTACAATCAAATTATCAGACAATATATATGTTATCAAAGGGGGAAGAATTGCTGAAGAAGGTAATCATTCAAAACTAATGAGCCTTAAAAAAGAATATTATAAATTTACAGAATCAGCTTTTCAAAATTAATTCATCAAATTACCTTGCGTAGGTTTATCTTCAATATTAATACCTAAATGTTTATAGGCTAATTGTGTAGCAATTCGTCCTCTGTTTGTCCTAGATATAAATCCTAAATTTAATAAAAATGGTTCAATTACATCCTCGACAGTGTTACTATCTTCACTTATTGAAGCCGCCAATGTTTGAAGTCCTACAGGGCCTCCATTAAATTTTGTTACTAATGAAAGTAATAATTCAACATCAATTTTATCTAATCCTAAATTATCTACCTCTAACTGATCTAAAGCTTTTTTAGTTATTTCAGTATTTATTTTCCCATTTGATTGTACTTCTGAAAAATCCCTGACTCTTCGAAGTAATCTGTTAGCTATTCTTGGAGTTTTCCTTGATCTTATAGCAATTTCTTTTAAACCTTTATTATCCGCAGTTATTTTTAATATTTTTGCCGATCGTAATAGTATGTCTGACATTTCTGTGTCAGAATAAAAATCTAATCGATAAACTGAACCAAACCTATCTCTTAAGGGGGCGCTTAACATACCATATTTAGTTGTAGCGCCAATAAGGGTAAATGGTTGTATTCCTAAGTTTACACTTCTTGCTTTTAATCCTTGTTCAATTACCCATGAAACTCTATATTCTTCCATAGCTGAATATAAAACTTCCTCTGAAATTTTATTAAGCCTATGTATTTCATCAATGAATAAAATATCTCCTTTTTGAATGCGAGTTAAAATTGCTACTAAATCACCAGCCTTTTCAATTGCAGGTCCAGAAGTAACTTTAATTGAAGATTTCATTTCATGTGATATAACATGAGCCAAAGTTGTTTTTCCCAAGCCTGGAGGTCCATAAAGCAAAGTATGATCTAATGATTCTGAGCGTTGAGTTGCAGCTTTTATAGCTATAGACAATGTTTCTTTAATTCTTTTCTGACCAACATAATCTGTAAATTTCCTAGGTCTTAAAGAAAGCTCAGAATTAATATCCTCAACAGAAGTTTCCGGGTTGATAATTCTTTTATTTTCCAAAATTTAGCCTGATTTAAATTTATCTTAATAACATATTAACAAAAATAGTATCTGAAAACTGAATGCTAAAAAATATAATATATAATGTTAAGTTATATTGTTAATTTACTATAATTTTGTTAAAATTTATTATTCAAGTAAATAACTATATATAGGGTATTATATCTTAATAAACACTGTATATAGTTATATATATTTTATAGCTATTAGGGAGACTACTTTGGCTCAACAATCAAATTACAACGCTGATTCAATTCAAGTATTAAAAGGATTAACTCCTGTAAGAAAACGCCCAGGAATGTACATTGGAAGTACAGATGAAAGGGGATTACACCATTTAATTAATGAAATTGTAGATAATAGTGTTGATGAATTCATGGCTGGTTTTTGCGATGAAATTTCAATTCATATAGACAAAGATCAATATGTAGAAATTTCTGATAACGGAAGAGGGATTCCTGTAGAACAACATGAAGCTACAAAAGTTTCAACAGTAGAAACTGTATTAACCACATTACATGCAGGTGGTAAATTTGAAGAAGGAGCATACCAAGTTTCCGGAGGACTACATGGAGTAGGAGCTTCAGCTGTAAATGCTTTGTCAGAAGATTTTGAAGTCACAGTATTTAGGGATAACAAAATATATAAAATGTCATTTTCAGAAGGTGTTAAAAAAACTGAACTTGAATCCACACCGATAGAAAAAATAGACAAGGGTAAAACAGGTACAAAAATCAGATTCAAAGCAGATCGAACTATATTTGTTGATGACGAAACAAAAGAAAATATAAATTATGATTTTCAAAAAATACTACTGAGAACTAAAGAAATAGCTTATTTGAATAAAGGTCTTAAAATTGTTTTTAGCAGTGATTATCATAATAATTTATGGCCAAACAATAAAAATATGTATTATTTTGAAGGTGGTATATCATCTCTTATTATTAATGAAACACGTAATAAAACTCCTTTAAATAAAATTCCAATTTACTATGAAGAAGAAATTGTCAAAAATGAAACTATAACCAATAATGACGGTAAGGCTGTAATTAAATCCGTAAAAACATTAGTTGAAATAGCAATACAATATGACACCTCTCTAGGAGAAAATGTTCTATCCTATGCAAATTGCATTAATACAGCAGATGGAGGAACTCATGTAACAGGATTTAGATCAGCATTAACTAGAGTATTCAATGATCAGGCAGAAAAATTAGGATTAATAAAAGATGGTGAATCATCTTTGCAGGGAGAAGATACCAGGGAAGGCTTAACAGCAGCAATTAGTGTCAAGTTATCAAACCCTCAATTTGAAGGGCAAACAAAAGGCAAACTGGGGAACAAAGATGTTAGAAATAAAGTAGAAACTGTGGTTAGAAAAGCCCTAAATATATTTCTTGAAGACAACCCCCAGATAGCAAAATTAATAATTGAAAAATGTCTAACTTCCCAAAGAGCAAGAGAAGCTGCAAGAAAAGCACGGGATTTGGTTTTAAGAAAGAATGCTCTAGATGGCGGAGGTCTTCCCGGTAAATTAGCAGATTGTTCAGAAAAAAATCCTGATTTGTGCGAGTTATATATTGTTGAGGGAGATTCTGCTGGAGGGACAGCGAAAATGGGCAGAGACAGAAAATACCAGGCAATACTTCCATTAAGAGGCAAGATATTAAATGTTGAAAAAGCAAGGGCTGATAGAATGATTTCTCATGAAGGAATACAACATATGATAACAGCTATTGGTACCGGATTTGGAAATACATTAAAAAATGAAGAAAATAATATAAATAATAATTTTGAAAATTCAAATTTAAATGACAATGGAAGTGAAGGAATAGATTTATCAAAACTTCGTTATAACAAAATTATTATTATGACAGATGCTGATGTAGATGGTTCACATATTAGAACTCTATTATTAACATTCTTTTTCAGATATATGACACCTTTAATTGAAAACGGGAATATTTATATCGCTATTCCTCCACTCTATAAATTAGGGGCTGGGAAAAAAAGTAAATATTGTTATTCCGAAGAAGAAAAAGAAGAATTTATATCTAAATCACAATCCACTCAAAATATAAGAGTACAGAGATACAAGGGACTTGGGGAAATGAATGCCGATCAACTTTGGTCCACAACAATGGATCCAGATACGAGAACATTAAAAAAAGTTATTATTCCTACAGATCATGATGAATATGGAGAAAGAAATCCAGAAGCTGAAATAACTAGAAAAACATTTGAAAATCTTATGGGTGATGATGTAGCCCCAAGAAGAAAATTCATACAAGAAAATGCACTATTTGCTGACATAGATGTTTAATAATCATTCAATTAAATTTTTAAAATCTAAACATCTAATTTAATTGACCTTTACATTTTTTTTCCTTTATAATTCTAAACCTATTAATAATATTCAGGATTTTTATTGGCTTTG
>VFGQ01000066.1 GCA_009391605.1 SAR202 cluster bacterium | reverse complement strand
ATTAAATAACCTTCATTTTTAAATCCCTGATAATTAATTACTGCCTGACCTAAGTTGCCAATACCTACAACACATGTATTCCATTTTTGATTTAGATTGAGTATTTTTCTTAATTCATCTAAAAGATAGTCTATATTGTACCCTCTACCTTGCTTCCCAAATTTACCAAAATGGCTAAAATCTTTCCTTATTTGAGCAGGAGTAGTTTGTAATAAATTACCTAAATGCTGTGAACTTACTGTTGTTTGATTTAATAATTTTAATTCATTAAGAGTTCTTACATATAAAGGCAATCTTATGATTACTATCTCAGGAATATCTTGTTCTTGTTCATTCATTTTTATCAAATATAAAAATAGTGTAAAAAGTTGATTTTATTATTTAATATTGCTGAAGTCAAATCAATATAAATTATGTTATTATTAAAATGATAGTGTATCTCTGATATATATCATAGCTTAAAGTAGATTAATAAAAACATATGAGCATAATATTTTTAATTTAAAGAATAAACTATGAATGAACCAAATGATGTAAAAATTCACAGAGGATTGAAAGAAATATATCTCGATAGAACAAAATCAAGTTATATCGACGGTAAAAATGGTAAATTATATTACCGTGGTTTTAATATTAATGAATTAGCAAACAATTCTACTTTTGAAGAAGTTAGCTACCTGCTGATTCATGGGAAATTGCCAAACAAATCACAACTTAATGATATAACGATATGGATGGCAAATAATAGAAATATTCCAAACGAAATTATTAATTTGATAGACTCAATCAAGCACCTTCATCCAATGGATGTTTTAAGAACAGCTATTTCTACTTTAGCTGCGTTTGATGATTCTTTGGATGATGATTCTATGGAATCTAATGTAAAAAAAGGATTGTCAATTACCGCGAAAGCTCCAACTATTGTTACTGCACATATAAGATTAAGGGATGGTAAGGATCCTATTATTCCTGATAAATCTTTGTCACATGCGTCAAATTTTTTATATATGCTTTTTGGAAATGTGCCAGATGAATTAGATGCAAAATTAATTGATAAAGATTTGATTTTACATGCAGAACACGGATTAAATGCTTCTTCTTTTACAGCAAGAGTAGTAGCTTCAACTCAATCTGATGTGTACTCTGCAATTACAGCTGGGATAGCTTGCTTGAAAGGACCGGCTCATGGAGGTGCAGCTGAAGGTGTGATGAAACAAGCTCAAGAAATTGGAGATGAGAAGAATACTGTAAATTATGTTAAGAATTTATTAGCTTCTGGTGGTAGGATAATGGGATTTGGTCACAGAGTTTATAAAACAGCTGATCCCCGAGCTTTGATTTTAAAAATAGATGCAAAAAATTTAAGTGAAAGAAAAGGTAATCCTAAATGGTTTGCTATTCTTCAATCTTTGGCAGATTGTATGGAACCATATGAGAAAAAAGGTATTTGTGAAAATGTTGATTTCTGGACTGGCGCTATTTATAATTTACTAGATATCCCTGATGATATTTTCGTATCAATATTTGCTTTAGCTAGAATCCCTGGATGGACTGCACAAATAGCCGAGCAATTTTCCAATAATATTTTGATAAGACCATTATTGGCATATGTTGGAGAACTTGAAAAGCCCTATATAAAAATTGAAGATAGAAAATAATTATTAAATCATTTTTGTATTAATAATTCATTTTATGCAAAAGAAATTACATCACAAATTTCAGACTAAATTAATTTCATATGATCAATTTATGGAATATAAATTATATGATGAAAATGATGGTTATTATTCTGAAAATAATCAAGAATTATGGGGAACTGATTATATGACTTCCCCGATGATTCACCCTGCTTTTGGTTTCTTGATAGCAAAATATATATATGCAGTTTGGATTTCCATGAATTCTCCTAGTACTTTTTCATTAATTGAAATAGGAGGTGGTAATTTGAATTTGACAAATGATATATTTGAAGGAATTCAGGATTTATCACCTAAATTTGCTGATTTATTAAATATAGTTGTTATTGATCGTAATTTTAATAACAATTTGCCAAGACATAAAAATATTAAATTGATTAATAGTGATAATTTTAATTTAAAAAATATTACTGGTGTAATTATTTCAAATGAATTATTTGATGCTTTGCCATTTAAGAGATTGATAAATAAAAACGATAGATTCTATGAAATCTTTGTAAATTATTGCAATGATTTTCAAGAACAAGAATTAAAAATTAATTATAATCCTTTTGATAAATATCCTAAAGATATATATTCAATACCCGGAAAAGTTTTTACTTATTCACCGTTGCAAAAAAAAATAATAAAAGATATTGCTGATGGAATGAAAAGTGGTGTAGTTTTGTCTATAGATTATGGATATTTTTTTAATGATTTAAAAAAGAATAAAAATTTGATGACTGATGCAAGAATAATTAAAAGACATAATATAGTTAATGATATTTATTCTGAAGATTTTGTAGATATAAGTTCATTTGTGAATTTTAATTTGTTAATTGATTGGTTTACAGAATTTGGGTTTGATTTTATGTTTTCAGATAAACAATCAAAATTTTTTGAGGATTTGAATATTGGAAATTTCGCAAAACTTTATTTGAAAAATGCTGTAAATATGGCTGAAGCATTAAAATATATAAGATCATTGGAAGATTTAATTGATGATGATATTTTTGGGGATTATATAGTTTTAGGAGTATCAAAAGGATTAAGTAATTTTAATCATAATTTAGTCTTAGATAAATTAATAGATTAATCAATTTGATTCTTCTATTGTATTCCTCCAATTTAATTTTGGATTTCTAGCAGCAAGAGCCTCATTTAATCTTGTGTTAGGTGTATTATGTGGTGCATTATGTAATAAATCCGGGTTAGTTCTGGCTTCTTCACATATGGTTTTCACAATTTCTATGAATTCATCAAGTGTTTCTTTAGATTCAGTTTCAGTGGGTTCAACAAGTAAAGCTTCTTCTACTGTTAAAGGAAAATACATAGTAGGTGGATGTATGTCATAATCAATTAATCTTTTTGCGATATCAAGTGCATTTACTCCATATTTTTCTTTTATAGTTTTAGCAGAAAAAACTACTTCGTGACTACATATCCTGTCGTAAGGTAAATCTAATGTGTCTTTTAATTTGATTCTTAAGTAGTTAGCATTAATAACAGCATCTTCACTAATATTATTTATACCTTCTTTACCTAATGTCCGAATATAAGCATAAGCTCGTACTAGAGCTCCAAAATTACCATGAAATGCTCCCATTTTCCCTATAGATTTTCGAGGTTTAGAAAGGTCAAATTTATTAGTTTGATTTTTTGTAACAATTGGGTCAGGAAGGAAATCGATTAATTTATCACTTACCATTACAGCCCCTGCCCCTGGTCCCCCTCCTCCATGAGGTTGAGTGAATGTTTTATGAAGATTGGAATGGACAACATCAAACCCAATTTCTCCAGGTTTAACTTTGCCTAGTATTGCATTAAGATTTGCTCCATCACCATAAATTAAACCACCATTAGAATTGATTATATTTACCACTTCAACAATATTTGTGTCAAATAATCCTAATGTGCTTGGCTGAGTTAACATTAATCCTGCAGTAGAATCATCAACAACATTTTTCAGAGCTTCCAAATCAGTATTGCCATTATTGTCTGTTGGGATGCTGATAACTTCAAAGCCAGCCATAACGGCAGATGCAGGGTTTGTTCCATGAGCACTATCAGGAATTATGACTTTTTTTCGTTTAAAATCTTCCCTATTTATATGATAAGCTCTTATCATTAGCATTCCTGCAAGTTCTGCTTCAGCTCCAGCCATAGGTGCAAGAGAAGTAGCTGACATGCCTGTTATTTCTGCTAATATGTTTTGTAGATCAAACATTATTTCTAATGCTCCTTGGATAGTATCAATGTTTTGGAGTGGGTGTATATCATTAAAACCAGGAAACCCGGCAATGTCATCATTTAGTTTAGGATTGTATTTCATTGTGCAACTTCCTAAAGGGTAAAAATTATGGTCAATTGAAAAATTCATTTGACTAATTGATGAAAAATATCTCACAATTTCATTTTCTGATACTTGAGGCATTTCTAAATTTTCTCTTAGAAATTTTTTATTTGGTAATGGTTGAAGTGGAACGTCGATTGAAGGCATCGTAGCACCTACTTTTCCATCTGCACTTCTGTCCATTAATAATTTTCGTGTTTTTGTATTATTCATAAAGTTTATACCTGAGAGAGTATTGTAATTAAATTGTCAATTTCTTCTTTTGAGTTCATTTCAGTAATAGCTAATAACATGCCATTTTTAATGAAATTAGAGACATCATATCCACCAATTATTTTGTTTTTATGGAGATGTTCATTTAATTCTTTAACAGGGATAGGGGATGATATGGTGAATTCTTTGAAAAAATTATTTGTTTGTACTTCAAAACCGGGTAAATTGTTAATTTTTTCTGCTGCATAATGAGATTTATGATAACAAAGTTCGGAAAGATATTTTAAACCCTTTTTTCCTTGTAATGCCATATATACAGTAGACATTAATGCAATTAATCCAACAGAAGTACAAATATTTGAAGTCGCTCGTTCTCTTTTAATATGTTGCTCTCTTGTTTGTAAGGTTAATACATATCCTTTTTTATTGTTAGAATCTATGGTTTCACCAACAATCCTTCCAGGTAATTGCCTTATATAATCTTTTTTGCAAGCAAATAGTCCTGCATATGGGCCTCCATATGTAAGTGATACCCCAAATGGTTGCCCTTCAGCTACCACAATGTCAGCATTGTAATAAGCAGGAGTCTGATACATACTTAAAAACATTGGTTCTGATATTACTATTAATAGAGCATTATTTTTGTTTGACAAAATCTTTAATTGTTCAAAATCTGAAATTTCTCCTAAAAAATTAGGTTGTTGTATAACGTAGCATGCAGGAGCATCATCATCATTATTTATAATAGTTTCTATATTGTTATAAGATATTTCAATTCCTGTTGCCTGGGTAAGTGTTTTAATAACATCTGTATAAAGAGGAGATACAGCTCCAACAATTTCTACTTTAAATTTTTTTTTAATTCTACATGCCATTAAAACTGCTTCTGCAGCGCTAGTTGCCCCATCATACATTCCTGCATTTGCAACTTCCATATCAGTTAATTCACATACCATACTCTGAAATTCAAAATGCGCTTGAAGAGTACCTTGAGAAACTTCTGGTTGGTATGGAGTATATGAAGTCATAAATTCGCTTCTTGATGTGATTTGCTTAACTACACTAGGTATGAAATGTCTATACGCCCCTGCACCTAAAAACGAGCTGTATTCACCAGGTATTGAATTTTTATTTGCTATTTTAGATAATTCATTTTTCAGGTCTAATTCTGAAGTGGGTGAAGGTAAATTTAAATCTGGAAATCTGTACTTTTCAGGAATGTCAGAAAAAAGGTCTTTGTACGAATCAACACCTATATCAGATAACATTTCATTTTTTATTTTTGGTGTATTTGGAGTGTAAGTAGATTGATATTGATTATCCATAATTTTTTAACTCCCGGCATTTACAAATGTCTCATATTCTTTAGCACTCATAAGTTTTTCAAATTCAGAATTATCTGCAATTTCTACTTTTATGAGCCATCCATCTTCAAATGGAGAATTATTTAACAATTCAGGTTCTGTTTCTAGTTTTTCATTAATTTCAATAATTTTCCCGCTTATGGGGCTGTATATTTCTGATGCGGCTTTAACTGATTCAACTTCACCAAATGTAGAAAACTGAGTAATTTCAGCACCTACTTGAGGTAATTCTATGAAAACAATATCACCAAGACTTTCTACAGCAAAAGATGTTATTCCAATAGTCGCAACTCCATTATTTTCAAGTAACCACTCGTGTTCTTCAGAATATTTTAAATTTTCAGGATACATTTACTTGCTCCTTTTATAGAATGGTATTTTTGTAATTTTTGCGGGTATATTTTTTGAACGGATTTCAATCGTTATTTCGGAATTGATATCTAAAGATTTGTTTGATATATATCCTAATCCTATACTTTTATTTAATGTTGGAGAGTAAGTCCCACTTGTTACTTCTCCAATGATATTATTATTGTCTTTAATTATATTGTGAGATCTTGCAATGTTTCTACCTTGTATTTCAAAACCTATTAATTTTTTTGATAATTCTTGGGATTTAATATTATTTAATGTGTTGTTTATCATATAATTTTCTCGATCTAATTCTACAAATCTAGATAATTGAGCTTCAAAAGGGTTTATTATTTCTGTGATTTCATTGCCATGTAGTGCTAAAGCAGCTTCTAGCCTTAATACATCTCTTGCTCCTAGGCCACATTCAGTTGCTCCATTTTTAACTAATATTTTCCAAAAGTTTTGAGAAATATCGTTATCTAAAATTATTTCAAACCCATTTTCTCCGGTATAACCTGTTCGGGCAATAGTAACATTCTTGTCATTGTATTTTGTTTCAATAAATCTAAATCTTCTAATTTTAGGTAAATCAGGAAATATGTTATTTAAAATTGCTCTTGATGCTGGGCCTTGTAATGCTATCATGGCTGTTTTATTTGTTACAACATCAATATTAAAATCTAAATTTTTAGTATTTCCAGAGACCCATTCATATATTTTGTCTGCATTTGAAGCATTCGGAATTAGTAGGAATTTTTTATTATTAATTTTATAAACTATAGCATCATCTATGATTCCACCATTTTGATTACATATTACGTTGTATTTCCCTTGCCCTTCTTCAATCATAAAAGGATTTACACTCAATATTTTGTCTAACCCTAAAGATGCATCGTTTCCTGATATGTAAAATCTTCCCATATGTGAGACATCAAATATTCCAGATTGATTTCTCACTGCTTTACATTCAGAGAGTATAGAAGAGTATTGTATTGGCATTTCCCATCCGGCAAAAGGCACCAACTTTGCATTTGAGTCAACATGTGCTTGATGTAAAGAGGTTTTTAATAAATTATCCATTATTTAATGATTCCATAGTTTCTAATATTGAATTAATTAGCCAGTTTATTTCTTTATCTGAAACAATTCCTAGATGTCCGATTCTAAGTATTTTTCCACTTAGATTTCCTTGGCCTGTGGAAATAATTACCTGGTGTTCATTTTCTAGTATATTTAAAAATTCAGAGCAGTTGATATTTTCAGGTACTTTGACTGCAGTCAAAGTATTGGATGCATAAAATTCGCTTTTAGGAAATAATTCAAAACCAATTTCTTGCAATTTGCTTCTAATTTTATTAGCAGCATCTATATGCCTTTCATAAACTTTTTCCATAGTTTCATCTAGAAGTAATTTTAATGATTTGTTAAGTGCATACATTATTCCAATTGCAGGAGTAAATGGTGGTTGTCCTTTTTCTAGGTATTTTTTATATTGAGATATATCAAAGTAATATTTTGGGCAAGAAGAATTTTGGTGAAATTGCCATGCTTTTTCGCTGATAGACATAAATGCGAGACCCGGAGGTGCAACCCATCCTTTTTGAGATGCTGAAATTAAAACATCAATCTCTAATTCATCTGTATTGCAAGGTACAGAAGCAACACTGCTAATACCGTCTACAACATATAACAACGAATATTTTTTAGCTAAAATTGAAATAGATTTCAGGTCGTTTTGAACTCCAGTAGAAGTTTCATTATGAGTTACGTATAGTGCTTTTGCATTTGGATTAGATTTAATAAATTCCTCAAGAATATTAATATTAATTATTTCACCTAATTCAAAATTAATATTATCAACTTTAATATTATAAGAATTCGCTATTTCTGAAAATCTGTCACCAAACCAACCTACTGAAGCAACAATTATTTCATCATTTTTAGATAAAAAATTTGATATAGATGCTTCCATGACGCCTGTCCCGGAACAGGTGAAGATATATAGATCATTATTTGTGTCAAATATTTTTTTTAAATTTTTAGTACATTCCTCTAGAAGTAATTTGTAATCATTACCCCTATGATTTATTAAAGGCTTTGATTGTTCGTCTAGTATTTCTTTTGGCACAGGTACTGGCCCAGGTAATCTTAGATTTATTTCGTTTGAATCTGATAAATATTTTTGCATTGTAAGTTAAAAATTAATTTCGATATTTTTTCTTTTTCCAAGGCTAATTTGATATCCATTTTTAATCTCGGATATACTTATGTCTTCAGAAAGGATTTTTCCGTTTAATTTTACACCATTTTGCTTTATCAATCTTTTAAATTCTGATGTACTTGCAATTATATTTTTATTAAATAGCATTTTACTTAGTTTTTCTTTTGAGTTTAATTTATTGATTTGAAATTGTATTTTTTCAAATTTTACATTTTTTTCTTGTACAGATTCTTTAAAATTTTTTTCAGATAAATCAGCATCATTTTTAGTATGAAATTGTTTTACAATTTCATAGGCAAGTAATTTTTTGTAATTCATAGGATTAATATCATTAGAATTTAATCCGTTTTTTAATTCCTGAATTATCTTATCTTCTATATCAGTTAAACATCTCATATATAATTCAATTAGATGATCTGGTATAGACATGATTTTTCCGTATATTTCATTTGGATGTTCTGTTATGCCTATATAATTGTTTAAGCTTTTACTCATTTTCATTTTTCCGTCAGTACCCGGAATTAATGGAACAAGAAAACATTGTTGAGGTGATTGTCCTTCTTTTTGCTGCAGATCGCGTCCAACTAGTAAATTAAATTTTTGATCTGTACCTCCAAATTCTACATTTGAATTTATTACTACAGAATCATATGCTTGTAAAAGTGGATAAAGTAACTCAGTGATAGTGATTGGTTGATTTGTATTATATCTTTTTGCAAAATCTTCTCTTGCTAAAAATTGGGCAATAGTAAATTTACTTGCTAATGAAATAATATTTTCTAATTTGAACTTACCATACCATTCTGATTGCCATCTTATTTCTGTTTTTGATTTTTTTACAATTTTGAAGAATTGTTTTAAATATGTTTCTGCATTATATTTTACTTCATCATATGTCAGCATTGGCCTTGTTTCTGATCTCCCACTGGGATCTCCAATTTGAGCAGTCCAATCAGCGACAATTAATACAACTGTATGCCCTAAATCTTGAAGTTGTCTTAATTTTCTTAATCCTACTGCATGTCCAAGGTGAATATCTGGTGCACTGGGATCAAATCCCATTTTCAATCTTAGATTGTCATTTTTTTTGAGATTGGAAATAAATTCATTCCTAGGAATTATTTCTTCCACACCTCTATTAAGTATTATCTCTATATCATTCATTGTTAAAAATTTTTTTTATATTAATTAAATCTTTTTGCATTTGTTCTTTTAATTTTATAATATCTGAATAAGTTATTTGATCTCTAATATATTTATGAATTTCTATTGTTAGAGTTTCATTGTATAAGGATTTAGAGAAATCTACGATATGTACTTCGATACTTATAGGATTGTTATTTCCAAATGTAGGATTCTTGCCAATGCTTAATGCGCCTATATATTTCTTATTTTTATATTTTACTTTACATGCATAAATACCTTCTGGGGGAATAAATTTTTTTTGATTTATTAATAAATTAGCTGTAGGCATATTTAAGTCTTTTCCTCTGTTTTCCCCTTTTATAACTTTGCCGGTTAAATTGTAAAAATACCCTAAGCATTTATTCGCTTCGATTATATTTTTTTGATTTATAAGTTTTTTAACTAAAGTACTACTAACTATTTGTTTTTGAGAAAGATAAGGTTTAGTAATATACAATTTATAATCAAAAATATTTTGCATTTTATTTAAATAATTGATATTACCTTCTTTATTTTTTCCCAGTGAAAAATCTGGTCCAATTGTAAGGAATTTTAAGTTTAAAGAAGTGTTTATATAATTTAAAAAATCATATGCTGTTGTATTCGCTATTTCATTATTAAATTCAATTAAAAAAATATCGTCGATTTTATAATTTGATAATATATCAGTTTTTTCATCTTTGGTAGATAAATAATTATTAGAATCATTTTTTTTAGTTAAAAAATGATAGGGAGAATTAGAGAATGAGATTATACAAGAATTGTAATTTTTGTTTTGTGCAACTTTAATAGTTTCATTAATTAGAAATTTATGACCTAAGTGTATTCCGTCAAATACACCTATAGTCATGCTATATCCTGATTTACTTTTAATTATCCTGGATAATTCTGATAATTGAGTAATATTATGGATTACTGGCATATTTGAAATTTTGGAATTTTTTTAACAAACATAATTATATCTTTAATTATAATTTATTGTATGCCCATTGAATTAATTCCGAAGTTTCATCCCATCCAATACATTCATCTGTAATTGAAACACCATATTTAAGATTATTTGTGTCAGATTTAAGGTTTTGATTCCCTTCATTCAGATGGCTTTCTAACATTATGCCAAAAATAGATTTTTGTCCATTAATTTTTTGATTTATAACAGATTTAAAAACTTTAGACTGGTTTCTAAAATCTTTATTTGAATTTCCATGAGAACAATCAATAATAAGTTGTGAATTTAAGTTATTTTTATTTAATAATTCAACAGCACTTTTTACAGATTTTTCATCATAGTTAGTACCATTTTTACCACCTCTAAGAATTAAGTGCCCATAAGCATTTCCTTTTGTTTGTACTACAGATGCCTGCCCTTTTTCATCTATACCTAAAAATACGTGTGGATTTTGAGCGGTAACAATAGCGTCGAGAGCTATTTGCACTGTACCACCAGTACCATTTTTAAATCCGATAGGCATACTTAGACCGCTTGATAATTGCCTGTGTGTTTGACTTTCTACTGTTCTGGCTCCTATTGCTCCCCATGAAATAAGGTCAGCATAATACTGAGGAATAAATGGATCAAGAAATTCTGTACCTGCAGGAAGCCCTATGTGTAATACTTGATTAAGAAACCCTCTGGCTTTCCTTAAACCATCATGAACATCAAAAGTATCATTAAGATTAGGGTCGTTAATGAATCCTTTCCAACCAGTCGTAGTTCTGGGTTTTTCAAAATAAACTCTCATTACTATAAGAATTTTATCTTTTACTTTTTCAGAAATGTTTTTTAAGTTATTTGCATATTCTAAGCAAGCTTGAACATCATGTATTGAACAAGGTCCTACAATCAATAGTAATTTTTCAGATTTGCCATCAATAATATTTTGAATTTCGTTTCGTGATTTATACACTGTATGAATTTGTTCTGGTTTTACTGGAACCATATCAATAAATTTTTCTGGTGAATACAGGGGTTTTATGTACTCTAGGTTAACATTGTGTATATTTTTATTATAAGAATTAGTCATTTTATGATTAGTAATGTAATTAAATTATTGAATAATTATTCATTAATACTCTTTCGTATTTTGAACAGGGAGATATTGTATCACAAAATTTAAATATCTAATTATAGAGTTTTAGTTTAAAGTTTGGATGAAATTATTGAATGCGTAAATTTTTTGCATTCTCAAGGTAGATAAATTTTAAATCTTTTTGAGGTATTTTACTTTTAAAAACTATCAATACTCTAATGCATAGTTTTAAACTGTTTTTTACTTTAGGTTCAATTGTACTGAATAAAGATTCATTATTTAATCTAAGATTTATTCTTGCTGCACTAGCAGGGTAATAGGATTTAAGATCTTCTGTAGAAGAAAATATAATAAATAAGATATCATTTTTTTTAATATTATTTGAAGAAAATATATCTTGTAATAATTTGTTTGTTTTTATTTCTATTTCTTCTTTTGTATCCTTATTTACAGTAGTAGCACCTCGAACAGATACAATATTTGTAGTTTTAAATAAAGATAATAATTTACTTAGCATATATTTTGTTTTATTTATTTTCTAAGATTATTTATAAAATTATTAATGATTGCTTTGATGTCATCATTTTTGTTTTTATTTTCTATTATTGGAGATAATTTATTAATAAGAGCACTCGCTATAATAGCTCCATCTGCATATTTGTCTATAATTTTTATATGTTCATTTGTTGAAACACCAAAACCTACTAATACTGGTATTGATGAAGTTTGTTTAATTATATCAATAATTTCAAGATTTTTTGACGATAATTTATCTCTCGAACCTGTGACACCGGTAGAGCTAACATAATATATAAATCCTTTGGAATTTTGAGTAACTTCTTTTATTTTTGCTTTTGAAGTTGCAGGAGTAAGCATATTTATGAGGTATACATTATTATTATTTAATATTTGATTTATTTTTTTTGATTGCTCGAATGGTAGATCAGGTATTACAATCCCATCAACTCCAGCTTTCATTGCATTTTCTGAGAATTTTGTAATTCCAAATTGATATATTGGATTTAAGTAACTCATAACGAGAATAGGTTTTTTCATATCTGTTTTTCTAAGAGTTTTTACTATTTCAAATGTTGAATCAATAATAGGTTTTGTATTATTTTTATTTTTTGATTCAATCGCTTTAAATGAAGTGTTTTGAATCGTAGGGCCATCAGCAATGGGATCACTGAATGGAATACCTATTTCTAAAATATCAATATTTGAATTAATTAATATTTGAGCTATTTCGATAGAAGAATTAAAATCCGGATATCCTGAAGTTAAATATAAAGTTAGGATTGATTTTTTATAATTATTAATGTGATCTAATCTGTTCGTATTCATTTTTGTTCTATCACCAAGTAATGTTTCCGCTAAGGTTATCAATATTTAAATTTTTTGATTTAAATATTAAAAATTCATTTAATGATTTCTTAATATTTGTATCATCACCATGTCCTGGGTGTACTATAGTATGCCCTGAAAGATTTAACAATTTATTTTCTATGCTATCAATAAGTATTTTGAAACTTTCTGAATCTTGTGTTCTCCCTGGGCCACCAGGAAATAAAGTATCACCTGAAAACAAATTATCTTCAATTAATATGCAGGTTGAGCCCTGCGTATGTCCTGGGGTACTAATAAATTTTATTTTTGTTTGATTTAGTTTGTATTGTTTTGAATTTTCATAATATTTTATATATTTTGGATTTATTTCCAACTCTTT
>VFGQ01000009.1 GCA_009391605.1 SAR202 cluster bacterium | reverse complement strand
ACAGTTAGTTCTTCAAACGGTTCGTGTACTTTATTATCTATTGTTTTAAGTATTACTTTTGGTTGTGATACTTGAACTTCATAACCTTCTCTCCGCATATTTTCAAGAAAAATTGCTATATGCATTTCGCCCCGACCATAAACAGTAAATTTATCTGGTTTTGAAAAATCTACTTTAACCCCCACATTAACTTCCAGCTCTTTTTCTAATCTTTCTCTAATTTGAGAACTAGTTACAAACTTTCCTTCTTTCCCTGAAAATGGAGAGTCATTTACCATGAATCCAAGCGAAATAGTAGGTTCATCAACAGAAATATCTGGAAGTGATTTAGATTCTTCATTTTGTGTAATTGTATCTCCGATATATATTTCAGGAAATCCTGCTACTAAAACTATATCTCCTGCATAAGCTTTTTTTACTTCTTTTCTCACGAATCCTTCAAAAGTAAATATTTTTGTAACCTGACGTTTTTGAATTAGTCCTTTATCTTGAATTACATACAAGTAATCCTTTTCATTTAAAGTTCCTTCGTAAATTCTTGCTATAGCGAGCCTTCCAAGATAATTGTCATAATCTAAATTAAAACATTGCATCCGTAACGGTAAGTCGCTTTCAGAATTTGCTGGGTTTATATTTAATAATATGGAATCTAAAAGAGGTGCCATGTCTAATGTTTCATCTTCTAATTTAAATTTTGAGACCCCGTCTTTCCCTGTTGAGTATATAATTTCAAAATCTAACTGTTCATTATTAGCTCCAAGGTCCATAAATAATTCTAATATTTCGTCGATAACTTCTTTGGGTCTTGCAGCATCTTTATCGATTTTATTTAATATAACTAGAGGTTTTATGCCTAATTCTAATGATTTTTTAAGCACAAATTTTGTTTGGGGCATAGGCCCTTCTTGAGCATCCACCACCAGCAATACAGAATCAATTGATCTTAAAACTCTTTCAACTTCAGAACCAAAATCTGCATGACCAGGAGTGTCAACAATATTAATTTTGGTCCCTTTATAAAACATTGATGCATTTTTTGCATAAATTGTAATACCTCTTTCTTGTTCTAGGTCATCACTATCCATAGTAGAGAGTGAATCTTTTGTAGCACCAGTGTGACGCATTAAAGCATCAGTAATACTTGTTTTTCCATGATCTACATGAGCAATTATTGCTATATTTCTAATTTCCATAAAAACACATAAAAAGTTTCGAATAAATAAATAAAGATTAAATGCAGTGCACACTATATCAATTAGGTATTATAATGTCCATATAACTAGTGCATCTAAAAAAATAAAGAAGAAAAGATTTAATGTCAAAATAGGATCAAGTAATGTCAGGGATTAGAAGGAATTTTCAAAATCTTTACGATAATTGCACTACAGCTGGAGCTACAGGATCTGCTAGCTTTGATGGTAATTCCATAATAGGAAGTACGAGTGACGACCCATTTACCACAAGAACAAGACTTGTTGTTGTATCTCCAAAAAATGGACATAAATTTATTGCAACTCAAATAGTCTCAGGGGATACAAGTAAAATTCCAGATTTTAATAATATGCATACACGCGGGTTAAATGATAAAGGTTTTGCTTATACCTGGTCTGCTGCTGGGCCTAACCCAGATATTGAGCCTATTAGCTCTCAGGCAATTGGGGTACCATTTTATCAGTTTGGGCAATTACTATTGAGTGAAGCTGATTCTGTTGAAGATGCAATTGGATTACTTGAATCTTTTCCGAGAGCCATTCATGGGAATTTCTTGTTTGCTGATACTACTGGAGAGATTGCTTTGATTGAAGTAAGTACACGTTCACTAAATATAGAAACTCGTATTAGTGATGGATGGATTGGAAGAAGTAATCATTGGATTTCAGAACAAATGGGTAAGATTAGTCAGACACCTCAAGTGACGGATTCTACAGTGGTACGTTATGACAGGATATTAACTTTAATGAATGAACGTGAATGCAAAGTTGATTTGGATTTTTTGGCATCGTGTTTTAGTGATCACTGTACATTAAATGAAACAGGTTGGTCTATTTGTGCACATGGGTATACTAGAAATCAAAATCGTGAAGGACGAGGTGGAACAGTTAGTTCGGAGATTATACTCCCATCTAAAGGTGTTATGAATTATTGTTATGGATGGCCTTGCGGCGGAAATGTAGATTATCCAGAGGATCAAGTATATCAAGATCGCTCGTGGGGAGAGTATTTGTCATTTGATTTAGAAAAACTAGATACTGGAGAGTATGTAACTGTGGATGGAAGATTAACTCCTTTGGCTATTAGTTATCTTTCTCAAAGAAAATAGAAAAGGTATTTAAAATAAATAACTTAGTAATTCTTCAAAAAAGTTTAAAAATCAGAATAATGATTATTTTATTATTCTGCCTATTTATAGTAACTATTAATCAAACAATTGTCTCAATTGCAGGACCATCTATATTAGCAGAGCTTGGAGGGTTTAAATATTATTCATGGATTTTTGCTGGAACTGCTTTAACCGCTGCAATTTGTTCACCTGTAACTGGAAAGTTATATGATTTGTATGGATCTAAAATAATAATAATCTTTTTTTTATTTATATTTATTTTTGCAATTTTATTTTGTGGTTTAAGTAATTCAATGTTCTCTCTAATAATCTTCAGAACAATACAGGGGGCTGGCATAGGAGGTGTATACGGTATAATTTGGATAATGACTGCTTCTCTTTGGAATCCAGAAGAAAGAGGAAAGTGGGTTGGAATTGCTACAGCAAGCTTTACAGTAGGAACAATGATTGGACCGGTTATGGGTGGATTTATAAGTGAAACTATTGGATGGAGATGGATTTTCTTTCTTAATTTACCTTTACCCATGATCTTGATAGCTGCAATATTAATTGTTTTTCCAAGTCAGGAAAAAGTAATCTCGAAAAAATTTGATTATAAAGGGACAATAATTTTTATATTTTTCGTTAGTAGTTTTCTTATTGGGATTTCAAATATTGTTCAAGACAATTCATATAGGTATATAAATTCTATAATTATATTTTCAGCCTCTTTTTGCTCTTTAGGCTTATTTATATATGTAGAAAAAAAAGAAAAAGAAAATGCTCTGATAGATTTAAGTTTATTTAAATATAAATTTTTTATAGGCGGAACTCTTGGATCTATATTTCTTGTTAGCGCATTTGTAACTTGGAGTGTGTTTTTGCCTCTTTCATTAGTTACAGTGTACGGATATTCTCTATCTCAGGCATCAATTCCATTAATGACATATGCCATAGGAATTGCTTTAGGTTCAAGTTTCTTTGGGTTTTTTATTTCAAATGAAAAATTACAACTTCCTATAGCTTTGATCGGATTTATTTTAACAACAATTGCTTTTTCTATTTCAGGTTATACATATTTGAATATAAATTTTAATTTATTATTAATAGTTGCTTTTATAATTGGCTTTGGTTTTGCTGGGACTATTACTGCATATATAGTGCCTATACAAAATAAACTTCCTGAAAAAAAAATTGGAGTTGTTACTACCTGGCTTCAATTTTCAAGAATATTCGGAAATTCTTTTGGCACATCTATACTGGGAGTTATTTTATTATTGAATATGAATACCTACAACTTCGAACCCCCTAGAGAATATATTTATAATCCTGATAATATTTCCTCAATAGAAAAAATAGAAGAAATTAGAGAAAAATATGTAAACTCAGGTAAGATAGAATTATTTGATAAGGATCTCAAATCTTCCAAGAATAATCTTAATAATGGACTTAGATATGTTTATTTTTCATCAAGTATAGCTGGTATTATTGGTATTATTATTTCTATTTTCATATTCCCTAAACCTGCTCTATTACGTATTTTAAGTAGAAAAAAATCTTAATTATTTTTATATACCTAATATTTTTGAAGCATTTTTTAAAAATATATTTTCTTCCAATTTTTTAGAAACATTTAATTTCCCCCAATCGTTTAACCATCTTTCTGGGGTAATAAAAGGATAATCTGATCCAAATAATATTTTGTGATTAAGTCGGGTAATTGATTCATGTATAAGTTCTTTTGGAATATATTTTGGTGACCATCCCGAAAGATCGATAAATACATTGGGTTTATGTAAAGCTACTGCAATTTGATCATTTATCCATGGCCAACCAGGATGAGCTAATATGATAGTTAAATCTGGGAAATCAGCTGCTACATCATCCATTCCTGGGATGGGTGCACTATATTTTAATTTTAAACCTCCACCTCCAGGAGTACCTGTACCTGATGCTGCCATTCCACAATGGAAAAGTACGGGCACAGATAGTTCTGAACATTTTTGATAAAGAGGATAAAATTTCTCATCATTTGGATAAAACGCTTGTTGAACAGGATGTAATTTTAAGCCTTTCAGACCCAGGTCGACTACTGATCTCTCTAATTCTTCAATAGCTTGTTTCTCTTTCCATGGATCTATAGCAGCAAAAGCTATGAATACATCAGAATGTTCTTTAACAACACTAGAAATATAGTCATTGGAATCAGGTATTTCTCCTGTTGTAGTTTCAGAATCTATTGAAAGTAAGAGAGCCATCATATCTAATTTTCTGTACATATTTGCTATGCTATTTATAGTTTCATTATTATCATTAGCATTGAAAAAGTTACGTAAGGTGCTTTCCATATCAGAAGGAGGTAATCCAGGTTGCCTTGGAATGTGTACATGCATGTCGATTGCTTTCAATATCAAAAACCTTTATAGTCAAATTCATTTAATAAAATAACAGAGTTTTACCTGTTTATAAAGGTAATTTAAATATTTTAATAGAGGGGTATCATGAAAAATAATGTTCATTACTCAAAATTAACACCTATATCATTTTTGGAAAGAAGTACTTATGTATACCCAAATAAACCTGCAATTAAATATGGAGATCGTTCATATACATATCAAGAATTTTCTGACAGAGTGAATAAACTTGCTGGAGCATTAAAATCTCAAGGACTGAAAAGAGGAGAGAAAGTAGGATTTTTAGTTCCAAATATTCCAGAGATGCTTGAAGGACATTTCGCACCTTTGAAAATAGGAGCAGTGTTAGTAGCAATAAATATTCGTTTATCAGGCCGAGAAATATCATATATATTAAATCATTCTGAAGCTAAAATTCTTGTTTTTGATTCAGAATATGGAGATATAATTGAAAAAATTAAACCTGAACTTAAAAATATTAAATGCTTTGTTCAAATTGTTGATACTGAACCTGAAAATACTAATATTGAATCTATCGAATATGAGCAATTTTTACTAAGTTCATCTGAAGGGGAGCATTCCATATCCTTAGAATCAGAAGAGGATGCAGTTACAATAAATTACACATCTGGAACTACAGGGATGCCAAAAGGTGTTCAATATAGTTCAAGGGGTGCATATATTTCTGCTTTAGGGAATGTAATAGAATCTGGCATGTCTAGTAAAACAAATTATTTATGGACTCTTCCTATGTTTCATTGCAATGGATGGTGTTATCCATGGGCAGTAACAGCAGTTGGAGGAACGCATGTGTGTTTAAGGCAAGTTCGTCCTGATGAAATATATAGATTAATTTCTAAAGAAAAAATTACCAACATGTGTTGCGCGCCAACAGTTTTAACTGCAATGTATACTAGTAAGGATGCTGAAGGTCAAAATTTAAGTGGTTTAACTGTTCTGACTGGAGGTGCTCCGCCCGCACCACAAGTAATAAGAAGTATAGAGCAAATGGGAGCTGAAATAATTCATATTTATGGATTAACTGAGACCTATGGGCCAATGACATTATGTGAGTATCAACCTTCATGGGAATTAATAAGTAGCGAAGAGCGTGTGAAAATTAAATCCAAGCAAGGAGTTCCTTATATAACTGCTGATGATGGCTTAAGAGTAGTAGATGAAAACATGAATGATGTAATTAAAAATGGAGAACATATGGGAGAAGTTGTTATGCGTGGAAACATGGTTATGTCTGGTTATTTTAATGATAAAGATGCAACTGATAAAGCATTTAAAGGTGGATGGTTTCATTCGGGAGACCTTGCAGTATGGCACAGTGATGGATATATAGAATTACAAGATAGAGCTAAAGATATAATTATTTCAGGCGGAGAAAATATTTCCAGTCAACAGGTAGAAAAAGTCTTAATGGAAAATGAAGGTGTTGCTGAAGTAAGCGTTATAGGAGTCCCTGATGATAAATGGGGTGAAGTACCAAAAGCTTTTGTAACAACACGTGAAGGTACGATATTAACTGAAGAGGAGTTGATTGAATTTGCTAAAGAAAGAATAGCTCGATTTAAAGCTCCAAAATATGTAGAATTTGGACCTTTACCAAAAACTGCAACAGGGAAAATACAAAAATATGTATTAAGAGAAAAAGAGTGGGCTGGTAAAGAAAAACGGATTCAAGGCTCACTTTAAACTTACTTTTGAATTAATGGTTATAATTTTTTATATACGTATTATATATATGTATTAATTGATGAAAAGGAGAAATAATGAGTAGGGTAAAACATATTAAATGGAGTCTTGATTTTGTTCATCGAGCTTTACGTGATGCTTGCAATGGAACAAATGAACAAATTCATTTTGTCCCTGAATCTGGTAGTCATTCTATAGCATGGTGTTTGTGGCATACTACAAGAATTGAAGATTTGATAGTAAATCTTGTGATAAGAGAATCTGATACAGTATGGGATGAAGATTGGGCAAATAAAACAGGTTTGCCTTTTGATGGGTTTGGTACAGGACAAACAGATGAAGATGCACAAAAAGTTGAAATTTCTGATATGAAAGCATTCAAAGATTATCAAGATTTGGTATGGGAATCTACAGGTACTTTATTGAATGAACTTAAAGATGAAGATCTTTTAAGGCAGGTTAAATCTAGCGTAGGAACTGAATCTATTGATGAGTCTATTTCATTACACATGCTAGGTCATTTTAATGGTCACCGAGGTGAAATGAATTTACTCAGAGGTATGCAGGGGATGGATCCTTTATTAATGCAAGAAGGTACGCATTAAATTTTAGCAGTTACAATTAATCAATGTACTTATTTTATAGTTTATTGATTTGAACTCCATTAGGATCAAAGTTACTTGGTAATAACCATTTTTCAAATTTCTTTTTTAATGTTGGCCATTCCTTATCTATTATAGAAAACCAAGCAGTGTCTCTATTCCTATTTTTATAAATTGTAGCTTGCCTGAAAATCCCTTCAAATGTAAAACCTAATCTCTTTGCTGCCTTTTTGGAAGGTTCATTATAATTATCACATTTCCATTCATAACGCCGATATCCCCATTCTTCAAAAACTCTTTTCATCATGAGATACATTGATTCAGTACCCATTATAGTTTTTTGTAATTTTGGGGAGAAGTGAATATTCCCAATTTCAATTACACCAATTGATGGTTCTATTCTTAGATGGCTAGCTAGTCCTATTGCCTCAGTATTTTTAGAATTAATGATTGTATAATATATAGGATCTTTCCCGGAACAATCAGATTTAAGCCAAGCATGAAATTCTTCAAATTCATGAAAAGGTTCAGATGATAAATAAGTCCAATTTGAATCATCTTTATGCATGGAGAAAGAGTCATATAATTGCTTGGCATGTTTACTTATATCTAAAGGAACAACTTCACAATATTTTCCTTTTATTTTTGTTCTATCAGGATATACACTTGAAGTCCAGTTTTTTATTTGGAATCCAATTTTTTGATTTAATTTATTTTTATTCATAATGAAATAATATTATCATGTAACAAAGAATTTTTTACATGGATCGTTTAATTAA
>VFGQ01000075.1 GCA_009391605.1 SAR202 cluster bacterium | reverse complement strand
AATCCTTTACATGCTTCTCTAGCTGTCCCATAAAATATTTCTTTTTCTTCAGTAAAACTAAGAACAGTAATTCCTTTTTCAACTAGATATGGAGATCCTTCCAAAGCCATTAATGGCTTTCGAGTAATCATAGTAACCTTATCAATTCTACCAATAGATGCAGATTTAATACCGTCTAATCCAGCTATTGCACCTGAGGGGGCATAAAGTTTACATCCATACTTTTTAGCTAATTCAATAATATCAGGATAATCTATAAGAGCTCCAATGCTAATAACCATCAGGTCTTTCCCGGATTCAAAAGTTTCTCTGGCAAGTTCAGGTACAACATCTCCACCTGCAGCCTCAACTAGTAAATCTGAGTTGGTAATTAATTTTTCACGAGTATAATATTTAGGTGGTTTCTTAAGGGTAGATAAAAACTTTTGAGCTTTTTCTTTTGTTCTGCTAGTTATTCCAGATATAGGAAGAGTCAATACACCAGATTCACTAGCTTTTAGCAATCCTTGACTCACAGCACCACAGCCTACAATACCTATTGTTTTCATTGCTAAAAATCCTCCTCTCAATCTTTGTCAAATTAATTAAAGATCATACTAAAAAGTGTATCATATGCATTAATAACAATTATTCAACAAATTATAAAGAAATGCTTGACAGAACTATTGTCATATTAGATATTATTTATGAGGTGAAAATATGAATGAACAACAAGCAATTTTAAAACCTGAAACATTATTAGAGGAATTTAAGAAAATAGGGGTAACTCACATTATTACTATCCCTGATAGCGAAACAAATTATTTATATGAACTAATGGAACAACAAGACTGGTTAGATGTTATTCCAGTATCTCGAGAAGGAGAATCTATGTCAGTTGCTTTGGGGTTAAATGTAGCTGGCAAAATTCCAGTAGTCCTAATACAAAACACAGGAATGCTCGAATCCGGAGATTCAATAAGAGGTATGGCTTTAGATACCGGATTTCCTTTACTTATGATTGTAGGGTACAGAGGATGGACTAGAAAAGGAAAAACTCCTGACTCAGCAGCTACCTATACAGAACCATTTTTAAATGCCTTCAGAATTAATTATTACCTTGTTGAACAAAATGAGGATGGCTCAAGAATTTCTGAAGCTTATGAAGAAGCTGTAGCTACTAAAAGACCTGTAGTAGTTTTGATTGGGGATGAATATCACGGATGGAATAGATAACATAATTAATCGAATAGATAAATGATAGAAGCTATAAAAGTATTTGAAACATTTCAAAAACATAGAGGTAATTCAATTGTTCATGTGCAGGGTACCTCAGGATATCATTGGAATGGTATAACAAAAAACCCTAATAGAGATATAAATTTTGATGATGCAATGGGACAAAGTACATCAGCAATTTTTGGCTTGGCACTTGGACTTAAAGATGAAAAAGTTGTTCATTTTGATACTGAAGGTGCTCTTCTAATGAATTTAGGAGTATTAGCTTCAATTGCAGGAAAACGACCCAAAAATTTTGTACATTTCTTACTGGATAATGGTTGCTATGCAACAACCGGTGGGCAACCAGTACCAAATGGTGAAAATATCAATTATGCTCAAATGGCAGCTGCAGCTGGTTATCCTGTAACTTATAATTTTACTGATTTAGAAGAACTTACAACAAGCATGGAAAAAATTATGAATACTAAAGGACCAGTATTTGTGGCAATAAAAATTAATCCAGAAATCGAAAACTTACCAATGGGACTAAGAGAAAATCATCATACACGCACTATATTACAGACAATTAATGATTTAAGAAAAGAATTAAATATAAACTAATAATTGAAAAATTGGAGAAACAAATGATAGAAGCTAAAAAAATATTTGAAGCATTTCAAAAACATAGAGATAATGCAATTGTTGCAGTACAAGGAACATCTGGACATCATTGGAATGTTATAACTACAAACCCGAACAGAGATATATTTTTAGGTAGTGCTATGGGGCAAAGTACATCAGCAATTTTTGGCTTGGCACTTGGACTTAAAGATGAAAAAGTTGTTCATTTTGATACTGAAGGTGCTCTTCTAATGAATTTAGGAGTATTAGCTTCAATTGCAGGAAAACGACCCAAAAATTTTGTACATTTCTTACTGGATAATGGTTGCTATGCAACAACCGGTGGGCAACCAGTACCAAATGGTGAAAATATCAATTATGCTCAAATGGCAGCCGCAGCTGGTTATAAATCAACTTATAATTTTACTGATTTAGAAGAACTTACAACAAGCATGAAAGAAATTATGAATACTGAAGGACCAGTATTTGTGGCAATAAAAATAAACGCTGAAATTCAAAACTTACCAATGGGACTAAGAGAAAAACGTAATACAAGAAGCAGAACACAAACAATAAATGATTTAAGAAAAGAATTAAATATAAAATAAATACATAAAGGATTAAAACTCTGAAAAAAGGCCTGGAAAAATTCCAAATTGCAGGATTAAATTTAACAAGATTTATAATTTTATTTTTTTTTGCAATACCAACAATATGTTTCGTAACAGCTTTTTGCATTATGTTTTAATTCAGGTTAATATTCACAATAAATAATAAATATATAAAGGATTAAAACTATGATAAAAGGCCTAATAGCACCTATCCTTACACCATTTAATAACGACCTTACTCTTAATCAAAATCTATACAACGAATTTGCAAAAAATCTTTTAGAAAATGGATGCTCAGGATTAGCACCTTTTGGAACAACCGGTGAAGCACTTTCTGTTGGAAATCAGGAAAGAATGATTGCACTTGAGGGATTAATTGAAAGCGGAGTAGATCCTAATGTTCTTATTCCAGGAACCGGATTATGTAATTTGCCAGATACAATTTTATTGAGTCAGCATGCTATGAAGCTTGGATGCCATGGTGTCATGACTCTTCCTCCATTTTATATAAAAGATATGGATGACCAAGGTTTATTTGAACATTTTGAAAAACTAATTGAAGGAATAAATCACCCCAAATTAAAAATTTATTTATATCATATCCCCCAGGTTTCAGGTGTAGGTTTATCTATAGATCTTGTATCAAAATTAAAAACAGCATATCCAGATATCATAACAGGCATAAAAGATAGTTCAGGTGTTTGGGAAAATACTGAAGCCTTATTAAATATTAATAATTTAATTGTTTATCCCGGAGCTGAATTACCTGTCATAGAAGCAATTAAATTAGGTGCCCCTGGATGTATTTCCGCAACAGCAAATATTAACAGTCAGGATATAGGAGAAGTAATTAAACTCTGTCATTCAGGTAATTGGAATGAAGCAGAAAAATTACATGTAAAAGTAAAAAAAGTTCGATTATTATTTCAGGATTATGCACCAATTCCGGCACAAAAAGCAATCTTGGCAATGCAGACTAACAATGATCTGTGGAATAATCTACGTCCTCCTCTTCAGAGTATATCATCAGAAAAAGCAAATGCTCTTGCATCAACTCTTACTAAAGATTTTGAATTTTCAATTTAAAAATTAAAAGGATAACGAATTTTCAAAAATCTTTCTGCAGATGAATACCATCCCTGAGATGCATGATCTGAAGTATGTAAATAACATTTGACTTCAACAACATCTGATCCTTTTGTGAAAGTGAAAAGTCTGCTCATAGGCATACAAGTATTTCCATGGTGTTTTGTTAAAGCAGATATGTTAGCAAAATTCACCCCAAAACGTGATTCAATATGACTACGCCCATTAACCACATCATCAGGATGTGTATGAGTATGTGCTCCAAGCCATAAATCCATTGCAGGCTGACTTAAATCTAAAAAAGATTCTATTCTCCCTGAATCGGGCATATTTCCTACAAAATAAATGAATGAAGCACCTTGAGGAGCTCCATCTTCAAATCTACCATGATACCCACCATCGCATCCCTCATTTAACCCGGTAGCTACAGTAGTTTCTTTTATCATATGATGAGCACAGGTAATTACAATTCTATCTTTATTTTCTTTAATCTTTTTTTTCCACCAGGAAAATGTTTCTTCACTTATTGCTCCTGCAGGATACCCTCCTCTCTTGCCTTCACCTCTGCCAATAGGTTTTGGAAGATCATTACGATCAGCTAGCATCAAAAAAGTTATATTTCCAACATCAAAAGAATAATGTTCCCATGTTCCATCTACTTTAAATGGTCTTTTAGAATTATCCACACCTGAAAATTTTGTATGTTCGCCAGTAGGATCAAGCCATTTTCTAAACCACCACTGTACTGGATTATCTCCATGACTGGTAGCATCATGATTTCCTATCACATCATAAAAATGTTCCCTGGGATGTTTTTTTGAAGCAGAATATTGTTCTACAACAAGTTTACCTTCTTCGTCATCTGGAGGAAATTGAGATCCTGTAAAATCACCCAAATTCACACAAATATCCCAATCAAATGACTGCCCTCCATCATCTCCTCCATTTTCAGAATGAATGATAGCCTCAGATAAACTTTTTCTTCCATGTTGAATATCGGTACCTACATGAGCATCTGAAATTGCCCATAGTCTAAATTTATCTCCAGAAAACATAATTATAACCTCTTATTATTCTGATCAACTTTTAAAGCAATAATAAAACTAATAAATCCCATTGTTAATAATATAGATACAATTTTTAGCATAGAATCATAACCACTCCATTCCCAAATTTGTGCCCCTAGAATTGGTGACAAAGCAGAGCCCCCAATAAATCCAACTGCCATTGCGCCACTTACAGATCCAAATTTTTCATACCCTATAATATTAGCAGTCACAACGGCTCGGGTAATGCTGGTCATCCCAGCCCCGGATCCCTGAAAAATAACAAAAAGAATCAATAAATAAATATTATTATTTGCATATAATAAAAAGATTGAAGCTACAATCTTCAATATAAAAGTTAGAGTAGAAATAATATTTATAGAAAAATTTTGCTTCTGCAATATAATCATAATTATTCTACCGACAACCTGCGATGGCCCTATTAGCGCCGTTATTAACAATTGAGTTGCATTTGGAATATTTCTTTCAATTAATAACGGAAAGATATGAGTTATTACCATTCCGTGAGCTAATGCCAATATAAGAAATGAGAAAAACAAAGAAATAAACTCAGGTCTAATCAAATCGGTTCTTAATTTATAGTTGACATATTTATCTGACGATGGTTTTAAATTTACAGAATGTTTATCTTCACTCTTTGTAGAGATTAACAAAATAGGTACAACAAAAATCAATATTACAACAGCAAATATTCTTGCAGATGCATTCCAATTAATTAAATCTGCAAATATATTTGCAACAGGGAAAGATACAGTTCCAGCAAAGCCTGCTATAAGGGTAATAAATATTATTGCATCTTTAGCTTTAGCCCCTCTTACTTTTGTAACATAAGCAAAACAAGGTTCATATAAACATCCAGATAAAGCTATTCCTATAACACTCCAAGATAAAAAAAATGTCCAAAATTCTGATGAAAAAGATAAAATTATTAAACCAATAGCTCCAAGTATAGATGAACCGATAAGTATTCTTTTACCATAACCTTTATCAATTAAATTCCCTACGAATGGCGCTAGTAAAGATGAAATTATAATTGCTGAAGTAAATGCGCTGGCAATTGCAGTTTTAGAAAAACCTAAATTTAGCTCCCATCTAGCAAATAAAGCCGGGAAAATGTAATATAACCCTGCCCATAATATAGTCTGAGCTATTGCAAGAAATAATATGTTACTTGGTCTATCCATTAAATTTAATTATAATCTTAAAATAAAACAATTACTTGAGGTAATTTAAATGAACAATAATAATCTAAAACAAAGAATGAAATCCGGAGAAATATTAATAGGAGTATCTGTACCTATAAATGCCACCTTAAATCAAATGGAAGAAATAATAAGTAAAGATGAATATGCATTTGTTTCTACTGACAGCCAACATAATGCATTTAATGAAGAAACTTTGGTAAACTTTTGCCAACATGCTAAAAAATTAGGAATAGCAACTCAATTTAGAATAAAACACACAAGAGAAACATATCTGATAGGAAATATACTTGATCTTGGCCCTTTAGCTATAGAAGTACCTCAGGTTGAAGATATTGAAACAGTTAAAGAAGCTGTGAATTATTTTTATTATCCTCAAAAAGGAATAAGAAGCGTAGGTGGTGTTGAACGTTATGGAGTTGATGGACGCTCAGGAAGAGTAGAATATGGAGATTGGTGGAATGAAACTGGAATACTATGCCTGCAAATGGAATCCTTAAGAGCTGTCACTTCTGTTAAACAACTCTCGGTAGAAGGTGTAGATTGCCTGACTTGGGGTCCAAATGATTTAATGTATGATATTGAAGCACACCCAAAACATCCTTTGCAAACTATAGATGACTGCGTTAAACATGCATTGGAACAACTTGAAGGAACAAATATAAGAATTAGTTTTAGAAGTTATGACTATAAATTAAGAGAAAAATATATAGATATGGGAGTTACAGTTCTGATGGAATTACCAAAAGAATAAATTTAATCCATAATTATTCCACCATTTACATTCAATGACTGACCTGTAATATTCTTGGCATTCTCAGATGCAAAAAATACAATTGCATTACCAATATCCTCTGGAGTTTGTTCTCTTTGTAAAGGACATGCATCTTTAATATGTTCTAAAAAGATATCTCTAGTAGACATTTTATTTTTTGATAAATTTTGTCTACGTATTCTTTCAGCAATTCTCCCCCACATTGGAGTCCAAATAGACCCTGGGCAAATCACATTTACGTTTATATTATTAGATGCCCATCTTAAAGCCAATGATTGAGTCAAATGAATTACAGATGCTTTTGAAGCACCATAAGCAGGATTGCTTGGAGAAGCAAATTTACCTGCATGAGATGCTATATTTATAATTTTGCCATAATTTCTTAGTTTCATTTTTTCTGCAACTGTCTCAGCAAAAATTACAGTACCCTTAACATTAACAGAATAAGTAAAATCCCAATCCTCAAAACTTGCATATTCTAAATCCTCGAAATCCGAAGAAGCCCAGACACCTGCCGCGTTAACTAAAATATCTATATCACCAATTTCTCTTTCAATTAAATCTACAGTTTCATCTACTTCATTTTCTTTAGTAACATCGCAAATATAATATGAAACTTTTACCCCCGTCTGCGAGATTTCATTTCTTACTATATCTAATTTTGTTCTATCAATATCCACCAGTACAATATTGGCATCGTATTTTGCAAAAACTTTTGCTGTACCTTTGCCAAGCCCACTTGCGCCACCTGTGATAACCACAGTTTTGTTATCAAAATCTTTATAATATAATGTCATGAATTTATTATAACTATTCAGTCAAA
>VFGQ01000120.1 GCA_009391605.1 SAR202 cluster bacterium | reverse complement strand
TGCTTCAACACAATCTGAAGCGATAGTTAACCCGTAACCTTTATGAAAAGCATCTGCTGCAGTGTGACGACAGCATATATGGGTGTGAAGGCCAGTTATAACAATAGAATCAACATTTAATCTTCTTAATAGAAGATCAAGGCCAGTTTCAAAGAAAGCAGAATAAGTTCTTTTTTCCAGAACATGGTCACCTTCCTGGGGTTGTAGTTCTTTGATTGTTTCTGCTTCGGGAGTTCCTCTCATAGCATGTTCTCCGAACACTTCTAGTTCAGGATCTGTAGGTAAATGAGCATCTCCCACAAATACAACCTCATTATCTGATTCTCTTGCAGCTTTAATTAATGATTGAATTGGAGGAATTATTTTTTGAGCTCGATCTGTCTGGAGTATGCCATATACAAAGTCATAAACCATATCGACTACAACAACAGCTTCTTTCATTTTTTACCCTTTATAAATAAATAATTAAAAGATATCATTGGAGGATAATTTTAATATTATTTATATGATTTTGCAATAAATGGCTATAAACAAATTAGAGCTTTCTGATAGATTGACTAGAATTAGAGAGAAAATGCATGAAGAAAATTTCAATGCATTGATTATATATTCTGATGAATACAGATCAGGTAATACTACCTATTTTACAGATTATAAACCGATAAATGTTATTGAAGAATCACCCCAGGTTATTTTTGTTGTAGAAGATGCAGATCCTGTTGTGATGATCGGCAGATTAAATTCTTTTGCTGCAAAAGAAACAATATGGATAGATGATGTTCGACCTATACATGAAATAGATAAGCATCTTGATTTTATTTTCAAACCTATTAAGAGTAAAAACCCCAAAATTGGAATTATAGGTGATAATTTATTACCAGTTAAAACTTTTAATAGTCTTAAGAACAATTTACCCAATGCTGAATTTGTTTCCTGTGGTGAATTGTTATCAGAGATCAGAGCTATTAAATCTCCTGCAGAGATAGAGTTAATGAGAAAAGCTGCAGGTATTAATGATTATGTACTTTCTGAAATAATCCATAAATGCCAAGTTGGTATGACTGAAGTTGAAGTGGCAGCAGAGGCAGAATATTTGGGCCGTAAAATGGGAGCTGATATTGGTTCTGCTACTGTTATCATGAGTGGCCCCAATACAAATTATCCTGCATGGAGACCATCTCAGAGAAAGATTGAAGAAGGTGATTTTGTTATGATTGATTTCAATCCTTCATATGAGCATTACTGTAATGATTCTGGTTTTACAATTTTGATGCCTGACTCTAGCGATGCAAAGAAAAAATCAGTTATTTCTTGCCATAATATAATAAAAGAAATTGTACCTTTGATTAAACCTGGTACGTCCTCCCTTACAGTGTATGAATATATGCTGGAAAGATTAGAACCACTTGGATATTCAGATAATTTTACACCTTATGTTTCTGGCAGAAGAGGTGTGGGGCATGGTGTGGGACTGGATGTGGTTGAAGACCCGGATTTAAATTCCTCCCTGGATTTTGAAATTCAACCAGGTATGACTCTTGCCATAAAATTAGATTTGCATAATATTGAATCCCAGGGATCAAGAATCGAAGTTGTAACTGAAATAACTGAAGATGGAAATAAACCAATGAATAAACTTATATTAGAGGAATCTAATGATTACTCCATCTTGTAAATTCAGTGTTTGTATCTTGGGAGGTATAAATATTGATTTTATTTCTCTTGTTAAATCAATGCCAAAAGCAGGAGAGACTATCGTTGGTGATGACTTTGTTGTAACTCCTGGCGGCAAAGGAGCCAATCAGGCAGTGGCATGTGGCAGGTTGGGATTAAAAACTTCAATGATTGGTAGGGTAGGGAATGACACTTTTGCCGATCAATTACTATCTAATTTAAATGATGAGAAAATTAATACTGATGGAATTACAAAAGATAAAAATACCCATACAGGTATTGCTACAATAATATTAGATGAGAATGGTGAAAATTCTATTATCCAGACACCTGGAGCTAATTATTTATGTGGTGATGATGAACTGAATTATTTGAAAGGTAAAATTTCAGAATTTGATCTACTTGTTCTTCAATCAGAAATTCCAATTAATATATCTTTAAGTGCTGCCAAGATTGCTAAAAGTGCTGGGAAATTAGTTATTTGGGATCCTGCTCCAGCTAATGAACTACCTGATGAAGCATATAAATATATAGATTATTTAATTCCTAATCAAACTGAAGCTCAGACATTATCTGGCCTTGACGATGTACTTAATGAAAAACAGGCTATGGAGGCATCAAAAATCTTTTTAGATAAAGGTGTTAAAAATGTGATAATAACAATGGCAGAACAGGGAGCTTTTGGGTATAACGGGAAAGAATCATACTTTATTGATATTCCAGATGATATAGAAGTTATAGATTCAGTTGCAGCAGGAGATGCGTTTAGCGGAGGATTATCGTTAGGAATTTCAGAAGAATTAGAATTTAAAAAATTAATTATATATGGAGTTTTAAGTGGCTGTATAGCTGTACAAAAACCTGGAGCCACAGATTCTATGCCTACAATAAAAGAGTTGAATTCTTTACAAGTTAAAATAGGGAAATAAAAGATGAACAAAATAATTATTGGAATGTTACATTTATTACCACTTCCAGGAAGTCCCAATTATTCTGGAAGCATGGATGATGTATTAAATAGAGCTAAAAGTGATTTGGAAAATTTACTTGAAGGGGGATTAACTAAGGTTAATATAGAGAATTATGGCGATATTCCTTTTCCTAAAATACCTTCTTCTCCAATTACAATTTCATCATTTACAAAAATTGTTACAAAACTTGAACAAGAATTTGATTTCGATTTTGGTATACAGGTAATGAGAAATGATGCGTTGTCTGGAATGAGCATAGCTCATGTTACAGGAGCTTCATTTATTCGTGTAAATGTTTTGACAGGTGCTATGATCGCAGAGGAAGGAATCGTAGAAGGAGATGCCAGGCCATTAATTGAATTACGAAAAAAATTGAATTCTGATGTTAAAGTTTATGCAGATGTTTTAGTTAAACATGCTGTCCCTTTGGGGAATCAGGATTTAAGATTAACTGCTAAAGCTACAGTAGAGAGAAATATGGCAGATGGAATAATAATAACTGGAGATATTACAGGTGAAGAAGCCTCAGTAGATGATTTGATTAATTTGAAAGATGAGATTGATAAACCTATTTTAGTGGGTAGCGGTATAAATAAAGATAATGTAAATAATTATCTTAAATATTGTGATGGTGTTATTGTAGGTACTTCATTAAAAGAAAATAATATGACAAATAATCCTGTGTCTAAAGAAAATGTGAGAGAATTTATTAAAGTTGTAAAAAATAATTTTTAATTATCTTCATTCTCTACATCAGTTATATGAACCCTTAGAGATCTAGATGAAATTGTTATTTCAATAATAAATAAAATTATAGAAATAACTAATGCGATCAGTCCACTTATAAAGAAAGTAAGGCTTAAATTTTCGATATTTAATAAAATTAATAAAACAGAAATTACACTAAATAAAAAGCTTAAGCCTGCAGTAACCTGTAATACTTGTGTTAGTAAAAGCCTTGTATTTAATGCTGAAATTTCACTGTTTATTCTATTTCTGTAATCTTTTGTTTTCGTCATTGTTTTTTCTGAAGATTCATCATGAATTTTTCTTATCAGATTTGATATAACAGTAAATCTAGTCCCAAAAGATATCATTAAAAATGTGATTGCTGGGAGTAGCATTACCGGCATTGATGGTTCGAAATTAATCATAGCAGTACATTATAGAAATTGTATTATCATATAAGTTGCCATAGCAATCATTATTATATTTTCAGCTACAGTTAATGAAGATAGGGGTACATCCACAGCAGATCCCATACATGCACATTGGATTTGTTCTGATTTATTTAACGATCTGACAATTCCTATTGTCTGAGAAATCATAAAAATGAGTGTTAATACATTAGCATATATAAGAATTGATTGAGTTTGTGTTAAAAATATTATTCCTAATGCTAATTCAATAAAAGGATATGAATTAGCATATCCAGGTATGATTTTTGATATCAGATCATATTTTTTAAATGTCATACTAAATCCACTGACATTCAAAAGCTTTAAAAATGAAAATATGATGAAAAATATTCCCATATATGACATAAACCATTTATTCAAACTAAATGTTTCTTCAGATGCCTGTAGAGCTAGAGAGCTTAATATTACAATCGATAGAGCTATCACTATAGGTTTTTTAGATGTGAAGTAGTTTATTATTTCAGAGAATATATTTGTTGTGTTTGGTCGGAGTTTATAGTTTCCAAGTGTAGTGACAATTGAATTCAAAGAATTAATATCTATACCAGAATCAGCTTCAATTGTTAATTTGGATTCTTGTAAAGATACATTGGCTTTAGTTACAAAAGATTGATTGTTAAGCCCGCTTTGAATGTTATCTGCACATCCCTGGCATGTCATGCCTTCAACTTTGTATATTGCTTGCATAAATTTCCTCTTTATAAACTGAATTGTTAATTATATTAATTTTTTGATGGAAG
>VFGQ01000064.1 GCA_009391605.1 SAR202 cluster bacterium | reverse complement strand
CTATTTCCACATCAGCCTGTATGGAATCTGAACTTTGTCTGATAACTGATATTTTATTATCTTTAATCAGTACAGAGCCATAAAATCCGGGATTTCCTGATCCATTTATTATTAATCCGTCTTTTAAAGCTATAGTTTTATTCATATTAATTTGACCTTATTTCATGAAGAGCATCCACTAATTTACGAACATCTTCTTTTGTATTATAAGCCTGTATAGAAATTCTAATTAAATTTTTATTATTCCATGATGTGACAGGAACTTCAATTTTATAATTTTTTGATAATTCTGTCTTTAATTTTAGGGGGTCATCAGTATCTATTGGGATACTTGTCATTTGTCCGATGTATTCGTTGCTTGATATAGGTTGTGTGTCAAGTAAATTTGAAATTTCATTTCTTGCATACAATGCTAAATTATGGCAATTTTTTGCAATATTTACCCAATCATTGTCATTTAAAAATTGTATTAACTTAGGAACTGTTAATACATTAGAAAAATCTCTTGTTCCTTGCCATTGATGGTAATTCAAATAATTTGAACCTGAATAGAGTTTGCTTCCTTTTGGAGTTTTGCCAAATCCATGGCTGATTATTAGTGGATCTATACTATCTTGTAATATTTTTTTTGTGTATAAGAATGCAACTCCCTTGGGGGAACACATCCATTTATGGCATGCTCCTGCATAAAAATCAGGATCAATTTCATTTATACTTAATGGAATTTGAGCAGGAGCATGAGCTCCATCGATAAATGAAAGTATATTGTGAGATTTAGCTAGTTCGCATATTTCTTTGGCAGGGAATATTAATGCAGTTGAACTTGTAATATGGCTGATAAAAATCATTTTAGTTTTTGATGTAATGTTTTTTTCTATTTCATGTACAAAATGTTCTTTAGATACATATGGGGTTGGGATTTCTGTACGAATAAATTTGGCCCCAGTTTTTTCACAAATGTAATCCCATGTTATATTCATTGCACCATATTCATGATCGGTAGATAATATTTCATCTCCCTGATTTAAATTCAGACTTTTTACTATGGTGTTCATAGCTGTTGTAGGGTTGTTAAAAAATACAATATCGTCTTTATCGCAATCTATAAATTTTGATAGAGAATGTCTGGAATTTTCAAGATTGTCGTATAATTCCTCCATATATTTACTTGGATTTTTTTCCAGTGTCTTTTGCCATTCCATCATTGCACTTAAGATATATTCAGGGCATCCGCCATATGCCCCATGATTAAAATAAGTTACTTCAGGGTCTAGCATAAATAATGATTTGAAATCATTACCCATAAATTTCCTCATCGCATTAATTTATTAAAACATACTTAATTTATTATACTTATTGAAACAATAAATCATATAGCTTAGACTTTTTATATTAAATCATCGTACTAGATATTTATTTGAAGAGGTTAATTATGGGTTGCTATTATTGCAAAAAAGAAATTCTAGAAAATTCTAAGTATTGTAATTATTGCGGCAAGGAATGTATTACTGCTGAACAACAAATTATAAGGGCAAAATATCAACTAGAACATAACAGATTATTGTGGGATAAAATGGATGAAATAGGACGAGTAAAATTTATAAAATCAGTTGATTTAGACAAATCAAAAAATTCTAAAGTTGAAAAATATTTAAGAGAGATTGGGAATGAGATTGAAGAAATAAAATCAATCCGTTTTAAAGAACTTATTTCTGACTTTACTCAAGATGATATAGATGAACTTGCAAAATTATATTATTTTGATGGAACTCCATGCGGACAGAGTATTTGTACGACCTGTACACCAAGTAAATTGTGAATCAGATATGAATAATAAAATAGATAATATTTATAAAAAAATCGAAGCAATAAAAGATGATTTATTAAAATTAAGTCATGATATTCATAGCAATCCTGAAATAAAATGGGAAGAATTTCAAGCAGTTGAAAATATTTTAAAATTATTGAATAAATACAATGTTCAAGCAAATATTATTAAAGATGTCCCAACTGCTTTTACTGCTTCAATTAAAGGTAACTCTGATGGCCCAGTTGTTGCTTTTCTAGCAGAATATGATGCCTTGCCTGACATAGGCCATGCATGCGGTCATAACTTAATTGCTATAACTAATGTTGGAGCGTTTTTAGGATTCTTAGCTTTAAATCGAAATTTCCCCGGTGAGGTAAAGTTGATAGGAACACCAGCAGAGGAAGCAGATGGTGGAAAAATCACTCTTCTTGAAAAAAATATATTTAATGATATAGATATATCTTTATCTTCGCACGGCTCATCACATGAAACTATTTTTTGGGATAATATTCCTATGGGTGAAGGAATGAGTCTTGCAGAATTCCCGATTGTTTATGAATTTCATGGCAAATCGTCCCATGCTGCAGCTAGCCCTGAGAAAGGATTAAATGCTTTGAATGCTGTTATTAATTTATTTAGTGGGATAGATTCAATTAGGCAACATGTTCCAGATGATGTAAGAATACATGGAATAATAACAGAAGGAGGTAAAGCTCCTAATATAGTTCCTGATTTTTGTGCAGCTGATTTTCTCATAAGATCTAAAAGTACTTCATATCTTGAAAGCTTAAGGGGGAAAATAAATAACATTGCACAAGGTGCAGCTTTAATGACAGGAACTGAATTAAAAATTATCACAACTGATATTGGGTATAAAGATGTAATTCCAAATACAACTATTGCAAGCATAGGAAAAAACATGATTAACGAAATGGATATAGTACTTGATCCCCAACCTCCAAATAAATATGGTAGCGGAGGTGGCACAGATTTTGGAAATGTTAGCCATGTTATGCCATCTTACGCTTTTAATTTTGCTGTTTCTGAAAGTCCTGTAACTGGACATTCTCCAGATATGGAAAAAGCTTCTATAAGTGATCTCGCTCATAAAAATTCTATTTGCGTAACTAAAGCTATGGCTTCTACTGCTTTATTATTGATGGAGGATGAAAATATTTATAATAAAGTTCAGACTGAATTTGAAAATAGAATGAAATTAGTTTGATATAGGAAGTTATGAATAAAATTAATTGCAGAATTGGGATCGATCTTGGGGGAACCAAAATTGAAAGTATTGTCATTGATTATGATGGCAATGAGATATATAGGAAAAGAATTCCAAACCCTAAAAATGATTATAATGCTACATTAAACTCAATTAAAGATTTAGTTCATCAATCTGAATCAGAAACAGGATTATATGGGACAATAGGTATAGGGATTCCTGGGATTATATCAAAGCAAACAAATCTAGTAAAAAATGCGAATTCCACAGTTCTTATAGGTAAGTCGTTAGATAAGGATTTAGAATTAATTTTAGGTCGTCCTGTTAGATTAGCTAATGATGCAAATTGTCTTGCACTTTCAGAATATATTGATGGTTCAGGAGAACAATATAATAGTTTGTTTGGTGTAATTTTAGGTACAGGAGTTGGTGGAGGTTTGGTAATTGATGGAAAAATATTTCCCGGAGCTAATTTGATATCAGGAGAATGGGGACATAACCCTTTACCATGGCCTGATTTAAATGAATTGCCAGGGCCTGAATGTTATTGTGGATTAAGTGGATGTATTGAAACATTTTTGTCAGGCTCAGGATTAGAAAATACCTATTATAAAATTTCAGGTGAAACTGTTTCAGCTAATGTAATATCTGAAAAAATACAAAATAATGATCAGGATGCTATTAAAGCTATAGAATTATACGAAAACAGATTGGCTAGAGGTTTAGCTATAGTAGTTAATATATTAGATCCTGAGATTATAGTTTTGGCAGGAGGGGTGTCAAATATTAGCAGGTTATATTCTAATGTTAAAAATATTTGGAATAAATATATTATTTCCACAGATGAGGATGTTGTTACTCCTATTGTTCAAGCTAAGCATGGTGATTCAAGTGGAGTTCGGGGAGCGGCTTGGTTGTGGCCAGAACTTTAAATGAAATAATTTTAATTAAGTTTTCAAATTTTGTAATAATTATGATTGTAACTTTATTATTAATAAAAATTGACATAACTTTTTAAACTCTTTATTACTTAATATTTAGATTAATGATTTAAATGGTTATAATTATATATTGAATTTTGAAGGAGCAAAATATGTCAAAAGCGGAAGGCACAGAAATAATCGAATTGGAAAAGGGAGTGTATGCAAGGCTGCATGATGGACTAACAAATGCAGGTATCATTATTGGAGATGACTCAGTGATGGTGATTGATTCTCTCAGAGTTCCATCTTTTGCTCGAGATCTTATAAGCGATATAAAATATATTTCAGATAAACCAATTAAATTTATTGTAGATACTCACGCACATTGGGATCATTCATGGGGAAATGAAGAATTCCCAGAGGCAACTATTATTGGTCATCAAAATTGTTACAAAGAAATGATAGATCTTGAATGGAATAAACAATGGCGTGAAAAGGTAGTTAATTCTGGAGATTCATGGTCTGAAGAAGCTAAATTAGTAAAAATAACACCCCCAAATCAAACTTTTGAAAAAACAATGAGATTATATTTTGGTGGTCGTGAAATTATATTAAGTTATTTAGGTAAAGCACATACTAGTGGAGATATATTTATTCATTTGCCTGATTCAAATATTTTGTTTACAGGGGACGTTGCACAAAATGAAGGTATGCCATTTTTCGGGGATAGTTATCCTGATGAATGGCCTAGTACAGATAACAAATTAATTGAATTTTCAGTGGATAAATTTGTTGCAGGACATGGCCCTATAGGTGAGTATAATGATTTAGTTAATGCTCGTAATTTTTTACATAAATTTATAAAAGAAATTAAGGATTGTATTAACGAAAACCAAAACGAACATGATACAACTATAAAAGTGGTAAATTTATTAGAACCTGAGTTTGGTCATTGGAGAGGTTTTGACAGATTGGATACTGCAGTTCCAGATGTATTTAAGAAATTAACAAAGAGCGATAATTAAATGATGTATAGATCCCCTATAAAAATATTATTTCCTTTATATTATAAATTGAATATTATTTAATGATTGATTTCGAATTTTCACACAATAATTTAAATAAATCTATTCAGAAAAAAGTCAGTGAAGGTCATTATGAATATGAAAAATCCCATGGAATTTTTGATGAATATGAAAAATTTTATATTACAGCCAAGCTAGATAATATAGTTATAGGTGTTCTCTCAGGTTATACAGTATTTGCTGAAATATATGTTGATGATTTATGGATAGATAAAAACTACAGGAAAAAAGGATATGGAAAGAAATTGTTGTTATATTTAGAAAATAAATATAACAATTCTGGTTATAATAATATTAATCTGGTCACAAGTGCATTTCAAGCTCCTAAATTTTATGAAAATTGTGGTTACGAATTAGAATTTGTAAGAAAGAATATTTACAACCAAAAATTATCAAAATATTTTTATATAAAATATTTTGATAATCAATATCAACATAAAGGTATAATAAAAGATCCAGATTAACCTTTGATTAATTTCAATACTAATATTATTTAAATCCTATATAATATTTTGGCGCACCAATTCAAAAAGTATTTGCATAATAAATGGATAATATAGTTACTAAATTCTTATCACGCCATCCATTATATTTAATCTTTTTGACCATATTATTAACTGCTTTTTTTTCTTATGTTGCCTCATCAGATAATTCAATTGATGAAGTTAGCTTTGATACAGGCGGCAAGATATTTGAATTAAATAAAAAAATAGGCGAAAATTTCCAATCCCCATATCATTTTACTAGTGTGATTTTAGAATCTAGATCTGAAGATATTTTTACACCTCAAGCTTTTTCAGAAATTTTAAATAATCAAAACAAACTTATAGCTTTAGATAACAATTTCTTTTTATCTAAAGCTGCAGGAATAAATGAAGATAATTATTTATTCAATTTGACAGATTTTGAAACTGGTAGAAAATCTACAGGTGTTACAAGCATTGTTGATATAACAGATGAATTTATAAAAACTCAAATGAATATCCCTGATGGTGTTAATGGAGTAAATAAGAATCAATTAAAATTTGCTTTAGACAAAATTTTAGCATCAGAGCAAGGAAATGAGTTGTTGAGAACAATATCTAGAGATGATGTTTATACTAAGGTAAAACATGTTTCAAATGAATTAGGCGAGTACAATGAGTGGTCATCTAAAGCGTTGTTAGTTAATGTGATTTTAGATAATGAAAAACTGGGAGGAGGAACATTTAATGTAGGTCTAGGAGCAGATCAGAATACCTTAAATAAAGAATATTTAGGTAGAGAAATAACTAATGTATTAGCTGGCACTGAAAATAATTATAAATTATGGCCTATAGCTGTAGATGTAAATCTTTATTCACAGGAACAGGGAGAAACTTCAGGTGTTTATCTTACATTAACAGTTATTGTAGCTATTTTAATTGCAGGGCTAAGCCTTAGATCATTTTATACTGTTTCAATCATAGGATTTGGTATATCTGCCCTTATTTTATGGTTGAAAGGAATTAGCTTTATTTTAGGAATTAAAGGAGGATTAATTGTAGATTTTATAGTTCCAATAGCAATGGTTTCGCTTGGTGTAGATTTTGCTATTCATGCTATCAGGAGATATCAAGAGTCTAAAATTTCTCATCCTGAAAATATGACTAAAGCTTTGTCTTTTGGCCTTGCAGCAGTTTCAGGAGCTTTGATTCTGGCTGTATTAAGCGATAGTTTGGCTTTTCTTTCAAATGCAGTAACAGGAATTGAATCTTTAATGCATTTTGGTTTTTCTGCTGCGATTGCAACATTTTCATCCTTCTTTTTGCTTGGAATTATTGCTCCAATTGTTTATATGCAGACTGATAAATGGTTAATACAATATAACCAAAATACCAGGCATATAAATCCAATTTTAAAAATATTTGCCGGCGTATTAGCTGCATGTACGGCAGGTGTGTCAGTTATTTTGACTGTTGCTATAAATCCCGGATATGGTGGATTGGTTTTAGCTGGATATATTTTGATTTTCTTAGTTTTACCAATTATATATTTGAAAATATTTGGCTCGATTGGGCAAATTGTAAAAGAAGAAGAAAAATTTCCATCCAGGAAAAGGATATTTCAAATAAATTTTAACCCTGTAACTTTATTTACAAATTTAACAAATTATAGATATATAGTTATTTTTGTTACTATTATCATTACTATGTATTCAGGTTATTATGCCTTGAAATTGAAACCAACATTTGATGTAAAAGATTTCTTTGATCCCAATTCAGAGTTTGTAATAGGCTTAGATAAAATGGATGAATATTTCAGTGATTCTGCTGGAGAACCAGCAGAAATATATTTTGAAGGAAGGCTTGATTCATTGAAATTTATAAATACTTTGAATTCTTTTACCTTAACATTAGATGAAAATAAATATGTAGGTCAAGATTTGGATGGTTCAACTCAATATTATGAATTTACAGTTTTACATTTAATGGAAACTATTTTATCTAATGATTTTGCAAAAAACATTTATTCAACTCATCCTGAAGGTACAAAAAAAAATATTACTGATAATGATAATAATTTAATTTTTGACGATGATAATCAAATCAGTTCACTTTTTAAACTTGCACCAAAAATTGGAATTCCTAAAAGTAATACTGAATTTTTGATACCTCCTCAGACTATTAATAATTTTTTGAGATATGATGTAAATAATGATAGTTATTCTATGAGATTACAATTTGGGCTTCTTAAAACTAATGATTTTGAAAGTATATTAAATGCTTTTGATATCTTAAGCAACGATGTCAAAATATTTGAGAATTATGGTGAAAATTTAGTTGATTATGGTATCACAGGATCACCATTTATAAGAGAAGCTCAAACTTCTGCAGCTACGGATTCATTAAGACAATCTATTCCTGTTGCAGCACTAGGTGCATTAATTCTTTTGTTATTGGCTACCAGAAGTTTTTATTATTCTTTTGTAACAGTTTTTCCGCTTTTATTGATTGTCTCTTGGCTTTATGCTTTGATGTATTTTTTAGGTTTTGGCTTAAATTTTGTTACTGCTACTATTGGTGCAGTTTCAATTGGCGTAGGATTAGATTTCTCAATACATATGACTGAGAGATTTAGGCAGGAAATTAATATTAATGACGATCCGAATATTGCTATATCCATTTCTTTAAAAGGAACTGGATTAGCGTTAATTGGGGCAGGAGTATCTAGTATCGCAGGTTTTATTATTTTGGGATTTGCTCCAATGCCATTATTTTCAACTTATGGAATTCTTTCTGCTGCAATGATTAGTTTTGCTTTAATTGCTTCTATAACAGTGGTCCCGTCATTATTGCTTATAGTTATTGATATTAAGAAAAAGTTGAAATTTAAATAATATCTGATTTGTTATTCAAGTAAAGTATCTTGTTGATTAGCATATTCAGCCATTGAAGCATCATATACACTAACATTTGGGTACCCTAATAACTTGAGAACGAAAAATACGTGCGCCGCACGAATACCACCTTGTCAGTAGGTTTTTATTTCTTTTTCATGTGTTATATTTTTTGCATCTAATATGCTTTTTATTTTAGTTTCAGATTTAAAGTTATGATCATCATTCATAAATTCTAACCATTCAATATGTATAGCTCCAGGCATATGCCCAGATCTCATATTTCCTCTTGAATTAGTACCCTTATATTCTCCTTCACTTCTTGTATCAAACAGTATTGTATTTTGAGAATTTTTCATATCAGTAATTTTACAAATATATGAACTGTTTTCGTTAATATTTATATCAGTTTGTTTTTTATTTAAATGTTTATTAGTTGATGAAAACGGATAATTAAATCCAGATTCTATAGGGTAATTTCGTGATATCCATTTTTTCCAACCACCATTTAATACTTTAATATTTTTGATACCAAAATAATTAAGACACCACCAAAACCTTGTTGCATAAAGACTTGCAGAATTGTCATATGCAATTATTTCTGAATTTTGATTTATATTTAAAGCTGTCATTAGTTTTTGAAATTCAACTTTGCTCATAATATGAGGAAAGTTTTTAGGATCCTTTTCAAAACCCTGTTGTTTAATATAATGATGAGTAGGCAGTGTTTTGGCATTTTTAATATGTGCTCTTTGAAAGACATCACTGACATCACAATCAATAATGATTGTGTTTTCTGATTTTAATTTTTGATAAACTTCTGATGCTTCGACTAACATTGAATTATTTGTGTATGCCATATTTTATTTATCTCTTATAATTTAATTATAAAAATTGTTTATAAATTATAGTCTAAAGTTTTATCATTAAACAAGGATCAAACTAAATATGAAATTTTCAGATAATATAGAAATCTTGTCTCGCCAAAATATTACATTAATCACCGGAGCAACTTCTGGTATTGGATTTGAAATGTTGGAATATTTAGCTAAAGATAATCAAAATATTCTTTTTACTGCAAGAAATGAAACTAAAGCTATCAAAATTATTAATGATTTAATTTCTGTATATCCATCATTAAGAATTTCCTATGCATTATGCGAGTTATCTGATCAAATAGAAATATTAAAACTAACAAATTATATAAATTGCAAATTAATAAAAATTAAAAATTTAATAAATAATGCAGGGATTTTTCCTGTTAAAAATAGGATTTCTAAACAAGGAATTGAATTGTCTTTTGCAATAAATCATATCGCACCATTTTTAATTTCAACTCAGCTATACAAGGATAATTCTTTTGATAAATATTCTTTGATATTAAATATTAATTCTTCCGCTCATTATAGAGGAAAAGGGGATCTTGAAAATTACGATCCTCCTGAGATATATAATTATTCAAAAATGCAACGCTATAGCGAAACAAAATTAGCAAATTTATGCCTAACTTATAAATTGTCAAAATTATACATAAATGATGATATATTAGTTAATGCTGCGCATCCAGGAATTGTGGCTACAAATTTATTATCTAATAATGGATGGCTATCTTTTTTAAATTGGGGTTTGAAATTAGTAGGAAGAAATGCAAATAAAAGTGCAAAAGAACTTTTTGAGGTCATCCAAAAATGTCATACGGATAAATTGTCAGGTATATTTTTTTCAGAGGGTGATATTGTGAAATCTTCAGATTATTCATATGATATAGACTTACAAGATAAAATTTGGAATATATCTGTAGGATTAATTAATGCATCTACAATGGAATTTTAATTATGATTAAACGTTGGTTTTCTAATATAAAAACACTATTAATAAATATATATTCATTAATAATAGCGTCTACTTTAAATACTGTATTACCATTTGGTCGGAAATCTAATTGGATTTTTGCAGGTAATATTACATACCAGCATATTTCCAGAATGATATTAGCCGGATTTTTAATTATGATCCCTTTTGTTTTAACTTATATGTTTGCAAAATTTTTAGTTGATATCATAGATGGTGTTTTAGCCCCGTATATCTCGTTGTTTTTTGGAGGTAAACGAATATATGGTTTAGGAGTATTAGCTTTAATGATTGCTGTATATATTGTAGGATTACTCAGTACAAGATATTTTGGACGAAAAATTGGCGATACTATACAAAATTTTGTTTTGAGGATGCCGGTGGTAGGATCTTTGTATTCTTCTGCTAGAAGATTAATAGAATCATTAGCAGGCACCAAGGATGGTGAATCAACTGGATTTAAGCGTGTTGTAATGATTGAACATCCTAGAAGAGGCATGTGGTGTATTGGTTTTTTAACTTCTATTATTCAAGTTTCAAAATCTCAAAAAATGGCAACTGTTTATATTCCAACTGCACCAACACCTAATTCTGGTTTTGTTGTAATGGTTCCTTATAATGAGATAAATGATACTGATTTAAGTGTTCAGGAAGCTATGTCTATGGTTTTGTCAGGCGGTATTATTGCTCCTGAGTCTTTCAATACAAAAACTATTACTAGTAAAGAAATCGAATCAATCGATTCCGAACTTCTTAAAAATTAATTATTTATAATTTGAAATATATATTGTGATTGAAGCTAAAATTGATAAATTTTTAAATGATTTTAAGATTAAATATGAATTAATTCCATGTGATCCAAAATTAGCAGATACAGACGACTTTTGTAAATTTTATAATGTGCCTAAATCTAATTCAGGTAATACAATAATAATTGCTTCTAAAAAAGATCCTATAATTTACAGTGCTTGCATTGTTACAGCAGAATACAAATTAGATGTTAATAAAACTGTTAGAAAATTAATGGGTGTTAGAAGGCTTTCTTTTGCTTCTGCGGAGCAAACTGTAGGACTAACTGGTATGATAATTGGAGGTGTGACTCCTGTAGCCTTACCATCTTATATAAATATATATATAGATAAAAATATTGAAAATTTAGATTATATTATTTTAGGAGGTGGCAGCAGATCTCAAAAAATTAAAATAGATATAAATTCATTATCCAGAATTCCAAATACTCATTTTATTGAAGGATTAGGGATTCCATTATAATTTTTTATTAATTAAACATATTTTTTGGCGGAATCCATCCGCCAAGCTCTTTTTCTAAAATCTGACCAATCTTTAATGCTATTTCATCTTTCCATGGAGCTGTAATTATTTGCAATCCAATTGGATAACCATCTGTATTTGTGCCACACCTTAGTGTTAATACGGGCCATCCAGTAACATTATATGCCCGTAAAAAAGTTCCCTTAGTGACATAATTCCAATCTTTATTCGAAGTATCCATAATATCGCCATGTTTAAATCCTGCTTTATGAAGAACAGGAGCAATTAAGACATCATAATTATCAAAATATGATAATGATTCACTTTGATACATTGCAATTTGTTGGATTAATTCCGATAGATCAATTGCACTTTTATTATTATATTCTTCAGCTATATCAAATCTTGCTTTGGTCCATCTGTGTGGGGTTTTTGTATTTGATCTTTCTAGAAGTTGTTTTAGATAATTTCTTTTATCATAATTAGCTATATTTCCTGCTACGGAATCTCCTCTTTCAATTATAGATGTATCGATTTCATTTATAGATTGAACAATCGGTTCTAATTTTTGACAGACAGTATTAATAACGTTT
>VFGQ01000047.1 GCA_009391605.1 SAR202 cluster bacterium | reverse complement strand
TGGCAACAAAACGATTTACAATGGTGGAGAGCAAAATCATGTGATACTTTTACAGTTTTAGGTCCATGGGTAGAAACAGATTTTGACCCTGGAGAAGCACAAATCCAATGCAGAATTAATGATGAAGTAGTACAAAATCAGAACATTTCAGATTTATTATATGGAGTACCTAGAATTATTGAATTTGTATCCAGCCTGATAACATTAAATCCGGGAGATGTAATTATGACAGGCACACCTGGCAGACCAAAAGATATGTTTTCAGGTGACACAGTAGAAGTAGAAATTGAAGGAATAGGTATTTTAAGTAATCCAGTTATAAATGAATAATTAAATATTAAAAAATATCTTTAATTGAATCATAAAAAAGATTACTTCCTGTTCCTAAAAGCCAGTAATGTATTATAAATACTCCTGCCACAATCATCATAATTGATCCTATATACTCAACTGATTTACTGATTTTTGATACAAAAGAATTTATAGAATGTTTGAATATAACAACACCCACAGAAGTTGATATCATTACAACTCCCATTCCCAATGCATAAATCAAACTATTAAAAATTATATTTGTAATATCCAGTCCTGTACCTAAAACCAGTCCTATTGCAGCAAGGTAAATTGGAAGAGCACAACTTAAAGATGCAATTCCATATCCTATGCCAAAGACAAACATGCCTAGATTTTGGTTTTTAATCCCACTTCCTATAGAACTTGCTCTTGAAAGAAATAGGATATTAATTTTTGCTCTGAATCCTAAAAGAAAAATGCCGATAATAATTAATAAAACACCTATTATTAATCCCATCAATGGAACCCATATTCTTATTAAGCTTCCAAAAAGCCCTAATAACAAGCCCATAAAGCCAAAGAGGACAACAAAGCCTAATGATGTGAAAATTCCAAGACTAAGTGCTTTAATAATTAAAGCGAAAATTATAGGTTTCTGAGAATCTATTTGATTAATAGATTTTAATTGATAGCCTACATATGCTGGAAACATAAGAACTCCACAGGGGTTAAATGCTGCAATTAAACCAGAAGAAAAAGTAAATATCAAAACTTCCATTTAATTTCTCAGTCTATCCTCTCTCCTCTCCACCATTTTTCTTCTTTAGGTTTCGTTTTCCTGGATGAATAAAAGAGAAATATAATTAATAAAATTATCGTACTAAAAAAATAAAGTTTAAGGCTAAATCCAATAATGGGAAGCAACAAAACAGCAATCACAAGTAATCCTAAAATAAATCTTAAAATATAACTTTTAAATAAAGATGCCTTGCCAGATTTAGAATCAGAAGAATGTTTTTCCTCAGATTCGTTTAATATGTTATCTATTTCATTTGAAATTTTTGGGTTCATAATATTATTATAAATTAATTGAACTAAAGTTAAACTATATTAACAAATTAAAGGATCAAAATTATGGGGAAAGAAGTTTCACAGGAAACATTAAACAGATACAAAAGAATTACTCCGGCTACGATATGGACAGCATTAGGCAAAAAAGGATATGAAAATTGTGTGATGGATAATGTAAAACCACTTACGAAAGGAAAAATCATATTGGGAAGAGCACGTACATTGAGGTATCTGCCTGAAAGACCAGATTTAAAAGAAGAAGTCAGAGAAGGTTATAGTGCTGACGGAACTGAAGTACCAAACGCTAATGCACCCGAATATAGGGCAATGGGATCCTGTGGACCAGGAGATGTGCTTGTTTGCGATGCCATGGGTAAGAGTAATGCTGCAAACCTAGGAGACGTAAAATTAATTCAATTAAAGATGAATAAAGCCGAAGGTATTGTCACTGATGGTGGAATGAGAGATTTTGACCAGGTTGAGCCTTTTGGTTTCGCGATTTATTCAACAGGAAGAACTCCAAAAGCTGCAAGGCACGTAATGACAGAATATGAAGATAACGTAGATATCCAATGTGATGGGGTTTTAGTTAGGCCCGGGGATGTTATTTATGGTAATGATGATGGTGTTGTTGTTGTTCCAAAACATATGGCAGAAGAAATTGTAGAATTCTGCGAATTATATGAATCTGCAGAAGAGTATATAAAAAATAGAGCTGAAGCTGAAAATGTACCTCCAGGAACATATTACCCGCCTACAAAAGAGTGGTTAGAAGATTATAAAAAAAATATATATAAACCATACAATTCATAATTACTTTAAGGAGATCAAAAATGCCTAAGATGACGGGAGCTAAATTTATAGCAGAAACCCTTCATGCATACGGGGTGACTCATTTTTTCTTTATGCCAGTTGTAATCCCTGATGCAATGCCAGACATGGAACGACTTGGTATTAAAAGAATTATGGCCCATGCAGAAAAACCGGCAGCATATATGGCAGATGGATATGCAAGAGTTAGCAAAAAAGTTGGAGTATGCGGAGCCCAATCAGTTGGAGGAATGAATTTAGCAGCAGGTATTCAAGATGCTTATCTTGCCTGTTCACCAGTTATTGCTTTAACAGGCAGATTACCTCAGATAGAGCAAAACAGACATGCATATCAGGAAGTTGACCATATAGATCCATTTAATGCTGTAACAAAATATAACACAATGGTAACAACAGTTGATGAATTACCTACAACAATAAGACAGGCATTCAGAGAATCTACAACAGGAACTCCTGGTCCATCTCACATAGATATTACTGGAGTTACAGGCGAAATTATTACAAAAGAAGCAGATTTAGAAGTGATTGCTGAAGCTCAATATATGCAAATACCTTCTTACAGACCTGAGCCTGATTCAAATTCAATTAAAAATGCTATCAATCTACTTATAAAAGCCAAAAAACCTGTAATCATAGCAGGAGGGGGAGCTAATATTTCTGGAGCAAGAAAAGAATTGATAAACATCGCTGAAAAATTAAATATTCCTGTGGCAACTTCTCTTAATGCAAAAGAAATATTTCCATACGATCACCCCCTTGCAGTGGGGATTCCGGGATCTTATTCAAGGTCCTGTGCAAATAAAATTGTGGCAGAATCTGATTTAGTTTTTTTTATAGGTAGTCATACTGGAAGTCAAATCACAAATAATTGGCGTCTTCCGAGGAAAGGAACAACAATAATACAATTGGACATTAATCCTGCTGAATTAGGAAGATCTTTCCCTATTAAGGTTGGACTTATGGGTGATGTGAAAGCAACCCTATCTAAAATCCTTAACAATATACCACAAAAAAAAGAAATTCATACAGGCTGGATTAAAAGAATACAAAACCTAGTTAATGAATGGAAGAATGAAGTTGGACCTTTATTAAAATCAGACACAATTCCTATGAGACCAGAAAGGCTAAGTAACGAACTCACAAAATCCTTACCTAATGATGCAATCTTAGTTTCTGATACTGGTCATTCAGGAATTTGGACAGGGACAATGATGGATCTTAAACATGAAGAACAATCATATATAAGATGTGCCGGATCATTAGGATGGGCTTTACCTGCTGCTATCGGAGCAAAATGTGCTGCCCCTGACAGACCGGTAATTTGTTTTACCGGGGATGGGGGCGCCTGGTATCATCTCACTGAATTGGAAACAGCAGTAAGAAACAATATTAATACAATTTGGGTAATTAATAATAATTCATCATTAAACCAGGAACGTCATCTGAATGAAGAAATATTCGGCGGAGCAAAACCCGGATCAGATCAATTGTGGAAATTCAACCAGGGACAATTTGCAAAAATAGCAAAATTAATGGGATGTGTAGGTATAGAAGTAAACAAACCTAATGAAATTAATACTGCTTTAGAACAAGCTATAGAGTCTGGGAAACCTTCTGTAATTGATGTGAAAACTGATATTGAAGGAATAGCACCAGTTGCATGGGATTGATTAAAAAATCAAAATTCCTTAAACATTTTATTATGATAAATACCATCCATCAGATATTTGTCTCCATGTACTTTGTAACCATGTTTAAAATAAAAATCTAATTTATCAGATTGTGCTTCTAAAATGATTTTTGGAACTTTTTTATTCCTGGCAATTTCTTCTATTTTAATAAGCATCTTTGATCCTATTCCTTGATTTCTGTAAGTTTCTACTATAGCCATACGGCCAAGTTTATAATCACCAGAATATTTATCACAATAAAATCTACCGGTACCTATTATTTCTTTTGAATTCATAACAATTAAATGAACTGCATTTTCGTCATGAATATCAAATTCCCAACGCCATGGGATTTGTTGTTCTATAACAAAAATTTTTATTCTGATATTTCTGACTTGAATGAACTCAATTCCTGTCTTAGCCTGAATTATTTTAATCATATAAAATTCTAAAATTTCAAAACTAAAAAAATATTATACATAAAAATGTCTTCAGAAATCGTAAAAATACATAAAATTTAGCTATTTAATGTATTTTAATAATATGAGAGGTCTAAATTTGTTGACTCCCTCTACTCATAGAAATATAATAACTCTTCGTGTTTTTACACAAGTTTACTAGTCCTTTATCAGAAATGGTGTTATTTTATGCCTACAATTAATCAATTAATAAAAAATGGAAGAAAGACAAAAAGAGGGAAAGATAAATCTCCAGCTTTAAGATTTTCTTTTAATTCCTTAAAAAATTCTGGCTATAGAAATACTGGTTCTCCTCAAAAAAGAGGTGTTTGTACGCAAGTTAGAACACAAACACCTAAAAAACCTAACTCTGCTCTTAGAAAAGTTGCAAGAGTACGATTAACTAATAGCATGGAAGTAACAGCATACATACCTGGAGAGGGACATAATTTACAGGAACATTCTGTAGTACTAATAAGAGGCGGACGGGTAAAAGATTTGCCAGGAGTCAGATACCATATTATAAGAGGAGCTCTTGACACGGAAGGCGTGGCAGATAGAAATCGAGGCAGAAGTAAGTACGGTACAAAAAAATCCGGAACTCCTAATTCTTCACCATCACCATCACCATCACCATCACCATCACCATCACCATCACCATCAACAGTTCTCTCATCTCCACTGACGGTAAGCCCAGG